>JACQUR010000198.1 GCA_016210245.1 Chloroflexota bacterium | reverse complement strand
GCCCTGTCCCCCCGCCGCCCCGAGGGCGGCAAGGCGTGGTGGCCAGGGGGCCGGCCAGCAGCTCTCCTCCAGCCCCCTGGGCACCACGCTCTGCCGCCCTCGGGGCGGCGGGGCGACAGAGCCGTCGCCCCCTACGACCTCCACGCACAAGAACTTGGCAGACCCGGAGGCACTTGACGGTAGTCTGAAATTGTAATAGGTTATCCGTGCATAGCTCTGGTTGATTTCTGAATTGCTGCAATTGAGGGGCACCAGAATGGACCTCGAGACTTGGAGCGGCTGATGGCTATTGATGACGCGGTGATCGGTGCGCGGCTCCAGGCAGCCCGACGAGCCCTGGATCTGACTCAGGGCGAAGTCGGCAAGAAGATGGGGATGGTGACCTCCACCATCTCTGCCATTGAGTCCGGCAAGCGGAGCGTGACCGGGCCGGAGCTCCACGCCTTTGCACAGCTCTACCATCGGCCCCTGGCCTACTTCTTCGAGGAAGAAATCCCAGGGTCGCCGGGCTTCGAATATCTGTTCAGGGCGGCCGACGTGGAAACGATCGACCGCACCTCCATTGTGGAGTTCCAGGAGCTTACGCGCGACTACGCCCTCCTCGAGGCAGTGATGGATGTGCCCCCTCTCCCGCTGCCATCCGACTACTCCCAGTTCGGGTTTCGCACTGACGAGGACGCCGAGACGCTGGCCGAAATGGAGCGTGGGCGGCTGGGGCTGGGCCATGCCCCGCTCAAGGACTTGATGGATTTCCTGGACAGCACGGTGGGGATTCGGACCTTCCTGGTGCCGGTAGCGCAGTCCACGTGGTCCGGGCTGCTCGTTCGAGACGAGAGCGGACGTCCCTGCATCGCGGTCAACGCCAAGGAGGAGTCCTACCGGCGCAACTTCGATCTCGCCCACGAGTACGGCCACGTGCTCGCTCACCTGGCGAAGCAGGGCACGCCGGCCGCTCGGATCGACAAGGTGGCCGAGTTCGTGCGCTCCTCCGCGGACGAGCGCTTCGCCGATGCTTTCGCTTCGGCCTTCCTGATGCCCCGGCGGGCGGTCCTGACGCAAGTGGAGCGCGTCCTCGGCGCCAACGCTGGTCACTTCACCGATTTCGATCTGGTTCACCTCGCAATGCAGTTCGGCGTCAGCGGCCAGGCCATGTCCCATCGACTCGTGTCGCTCCGCAAGCTCTCGCGCCAACGGCACGAGGAGTACTGGAAGGGGCGGCGCACCTTCAAGGACCTGGCCGAGGCGCTGGGCTACACCGTTGACTGGAGCCCGAAGCTCGTCCTTCCGGCGCGCTACCGTTACCTGGCCCTCAAGGCCTACGAGGAGGCCCGGATCTCGCTGGCGAAGCTGGCCGAGTTGTTGCGCGAGAACTACTTTGACTTGCGGCAGAGGCTGCGTGTCTCGAGCGACGGTCCCACGCAGGCTGGCATGGCTAGGTAGGATGCGCCGGTGAGCCGACAACGCCCTCCGACCAATCTCAGCCCGACCAGGCTGCCCTGCGTGGTCGACAACTCGGTGGTGTCGGCGCTCCATCAGGCGAACGCTCTCGCCCGAGTGTTAGGGCTCTGGCCGGGGCGGTGGGTAATACCAAGAGACGTGAAGGACGAGGCCGCGGAGTGGGAAGCGGAAAGCCAGCGGATCGTCTGGATCCTGGATGACCTGTGCAAGCGCGGGATTGCCGTCTACGCCGAGATAGACCTACGCCAGGAGGGCCAACTGTTCGCCAGCCTCAGTCGTACTCTGGGCAAGGGCGAGGCCGCGACCATCGCCATCGCCCACCAGCGCCATTTTGGGGCAGCTCTCGATGATCGAGCCGCCCGCCGGGCGTGCGAGCGTCTGAACCCGCCCGTCCCATGGCTCGCGACGGAAGAGATCCTGTCGCTGGCGATCGCCGAGCTACACCTGACCCTCACCGAGGCGCGCGACATCTGGGCGGCCACAGGGATCCTGGATCCGAAGCGACAGTTGTTCTAAGGAACTCGAATGGTGGAGGGAGTTCTGCCTGCTCATCTGGAGCCGTTCTTCTGGGATTACGACTTCTCGTCGCTGCGCTGGGAGTCGGACCGCGACCTGATCATCGCCCGCATCCTGGCGGTCGGGGACTGGGAGGCGTTGCAATGGCTGCTGCGGCAGGAAGGCAAGGAGGGGCTGCGGGAGTGGATCCGGGCGCGGCGAGGGCGCGGACTGGACGCGCGCCGGCTGCGCTTCTGGGAGCTGGTGCTGGACCTGCCACGGCGAGAGGTGAACCGGTGGCTGAGGGAGTTGCGGCGGGACAGTTGGCCCGGGCGATCTGGCGGATGAAGTTCCACGATGCAGAGCAGGAGGGCCAGCAGCGGTGCCGACAGAGCGAATTGGTTACTGGCGACTGTACGATGCGATCGGCTGCTCACTGGCGGGCCGGGAGGAGCTACGGTTCGCGTTTCCTGCAGGCGATGACCGTATCTGCTCAATACCTCGGGGGAGGAGTTAGCCGAAGCCCCACGAGGCGCTGAGGCGCAGCTCCTGGGCGCGGCGCTCGATCAGGGTGGCCAGGGATGGCAGGTGGTTGGCCTCGGTGAGCCGGTCGTGCAGACGCTCCGCCGCCTCGTTGAGCGGCAAGGTTCGCGCCCGGCCGTCCCGCAGCACGTCCAGCACGGTCAGCCGATCCCTGGCCGGGGTGGTCCGATAGATGGTCCCCCGCGGGCTGGCCAGTACCTGGCAGGACTGGTTCTGGCCGGCCACCCGGGTGGGCGTGTCGTCCAGCTCCTGCCAGGCGCTCCCCGCCAGCGCCGCCGTGGCCACCGCCTCCGCCTCGGCCTGCCAGCGCTCCTGGCCCTCGGTCAGCAGGCGGGCCAGCTCCCCCGCCGAGAGCTGCACCCCCACGTCCCGCAGCAGGGTCCGCAGCGGGGCCTGGCTGACGTTGGCCCCCTGGCTC
>JACQUR010000197.1 GCA_016210245.1 Chloroflexota bacterium | reverse complement strand
CTGGTGATGGACGGCACCGACAACTTCGAGACCCGCTACCTGCTCAACGAGGCGTGCGTGCAACGCGGCCTGCCGTGGATCTACAGCGCCGCCATTGCTAGCTACGGGGTGACCCTGACCATCCTGCCTCGCCAGACACCGTGCCTGCGCTGCATCTTCGCCGAGAGCCCGCCGCCCGGGACGGTGCCCACCTGCGACACGGCCGGCGTGCTCAACCCCATCCCCGGCCTCATCGCCAGCCTGGCGTGCGCGGAGGCGCTGAAGCTGCTCGTCGGCGCCCACGACCAGTTGAGCCGGGCCATGGTCTGGGTGGACGTGTGGCACAACAGCGTGCAGCGGACGCCGCTGGGCGGGCCGACGGACGACTGCCCAGCCTGCCAGCAGCAGCGGTACGAGTACCTGCAAGCGCGCCAGGGCAGCGCGGCCACCACCCTGTGCGGGCGCAACGCCGTGCAGGTCCGGCCCCGAGGTGCCCCTCGGCTGGACCTGGACGCCCTGGCCCAGCGCCTGGCGGCCGTAGGCGCCGTGATCCAGACGCCCTATCTCCTGCGGTTGAGCGTGGACGGCTACGACATCACCCTGTTCCCCGACGCCCGCGCCATTATCAAGGGCACCGACGACCCGAGCGTCGCCAGGAGCCTGTACGCGCGGTATGTCGGGTCATAAGTGGCCAGCGATCGGCGGGAGCGGGTGGGCTGGTACTGCTATGACTGGGCCAACTCGGCCTTCCCGACCATCGTCGTCACCGTCTTCCTGGGTCCGTACCTGACCGCGGTCACCCGAGCGGCGGCCGACGCGGGCGGCTTCGTCCATCCCCTGGGCATTCCGGTCAGCGCCGGCGCGTTCTTCCCCTACATGGTCTCTCTCTCGGTGCTGCTGCAGGTGGGCTTCCTGCCCATCCTGGGCGCGATCGCCGACTACTCGCACCGCAAGAAGCAACTGCTGGCCCTGTTCGCCTACCTGGGCGCCTGCGCCACCATAGGCCTGTACTTCCTGCAAGGGACCAACTACCTGCTGGGCGGCCTGCTGTTCGTGCTCGCCAACCTCAGCTTCGGCGCCTCGGTGGTCTTCTACAATGCCTTCCTGCCCGAGATCGCCAGCCCCGACCAGCGCGATCACGTCTCGTCCATGGGCTGGGCGCTGGGCTACCTGGGCGGCGGCCTGCTGCTGGCCGGGAACCTGGCCCTGGTCTCGCAGGCCAGCACGCTGGGCCTGACGACCGGCCAGGCGGTGCGCATCAGCCTGGCCTCGGCCGGCGCGTGGTGGGCCGTGTTCACCCTGGTGCCGCTGGCTACGCTGAAACGGCGGCAGCCGGTCAAGCACCTGGCCACGGGCGAGCGCCTGCTGACCGCTGGCTTCCAGCAACTGCGCCACACGCTCGGCAAAGTGCGCCACCATCCCCAGACGCTGCTCTTCCTGGCGGCCTACCTGGTCTACAACGACGCTATCCAGACGGTGATCGCCCTGTCGTCGCAGTTTGGCCAGGAGGAGCTCGGAATGTCCATCTCCGAGCTGACCACCCTCATCCTGATGGTGCAGTTCGTCGCCTTCTTCGGCGCCCTCGGCTTCGGCTACGTTGCCAGGGCCGTCAGCGCCAAACGGGCCATCGTCCTCAGCTTGCTGATCTGGAGTTGTACCGTGGTCTACGCCTACGCCTTCCTCCAGACCACGCTTCAGTTCTTCATCCTGGGCGGCGTAATCGCGCTGGTGCTGGGCGGGAGCCAGGCGCTGAGCCGCTCGGTCTTCTCGCTCATGATTCCCAGAGGTCAGGAAGCAGAGTACTTCAGTCTGTACGAGATCGGAGAGCGAGGCACCAGTTGGCTCGGACCGCTGTGCTTCGGCCTGGCGCTCCAATTCACCGGCAGCTACCGCGTCGCCATCCTCTCGCTGGTGGTCTTCTTCGTGCTGGGCCTGGCGCTGCTGAGCCTGGTGGACGTACGACGGGCCGCGCGTGAGGCAGGGGCAAGTAGCTGAAGGTGAGCGGCCAGCCGAACGGCTGGCCACTCACCTTCAGCTATGGATTGCTCGCGATCGCCGCAGTAACAGTATTGCGATTGCGAAGTGCTCAACCTGGACCGCACCAACCCCGCCCTGTCCAGGTTACGGCCAGGGGACCCACCCGGCGGCCCCACGGTACTCGTACATCCGGTTCTCGAGGAGAGGACGGGCCGAGATGTGTTCATCAAGTAGCCGGGCCGAGTCGGCTGCGTCCCCGTGGGGAAGGATCAGGATGCCGGCGTGGCTGGGCGTTACACCCCAGGCGCGCGCCCACATGTCCCAGGCAAGGTGCAGGAGACGGAAGTCGCTCTTGTTGTGGCTGACGAGGATCCAGCTTTGACTGGCCGCAATGAGCAGTCGCTGAGGATCGCTGTGGGCCGCAGCGCCAATATCCCGCGCGCACCGCGCCTGGTGGCCCCGGGCGCGTAGCTCAGGCACCACGTGAATCGACACGTCGTGGTCGACGTAGAACTCAGCCACGCCCGACGAGAGTGCTACGCCGCGTTAGCGGCAAGGCGGGCATCGATCGCATGCTTGTGGTGCCGGTAGTACGCGAGCACCGCGTGTACGGCCTCGTCGGGCAGACCATAGGCGTGGGCGACTTGATCGGCATCATGAGCAACCGCCTTCCAAGTGCCCCACGATCGCCCAGACGGGCACGCAGTGCTCGGAGACGCGGGCGTCCGCCACGCCCGGGCGGTACGGGTTGGGCGTGATATAGCGCCGGATCAACTCCTCGTCGCTCACGGTAGGGGTCTCCTGCATTCGCCACTGCACGTCTGCACCCATCCTCTCGCACTGGCCGTGCCGGAGTGTGTAGCTGGTCCTTACCCTTGGTGGCCCCATTGTAGTCGCAGCGCGCCGTTGGCGCCAGGGGCCTGGCGCCCAGACGTTACCCGGCCTGCCCGGCCGCCGGCCACCGCCTCAGCCTACCGGGAGCACGAGTCGCTGCCGCTCGGCGTCACCTCCGCGACGAGGAAAGGGGATCTGTCGTCAGGTCCCCTTTCTTCGTCGGTGGGCCCCTGGCGGGCTTAGCTCGCCAGGGCCAGCGCCCGCTCGAGCGTTCGGTAGCATGGTGGAGTATAGGAGCCTCTACAAGGTGGGAGAGCGAGGCGCGAGCTGACTGGATTCGCCACTCACCATCTGCGATTGCCGCAGCTCGGCGATGCGCTCGGCAATGGGCTGGCCAGCGGGGGTGGTAAGCTGGGGCTGGAGCTCGGCCAGGGGGAGCAGCACGAACAGGCGGTTCCACAGCTCCGGGTGCGGAACCTGGAGCGCGGGGGTGAGGACGGTCCGCTGGCCGTAGAGCAGGATGTCCACGTCGATCGGCCGAGGGCCCCAGCGCGGGCCCGGCTGGCGGCCGAGCTCGGCCTCGATCGCCCTGGCTCGCTGGAGGAGCGCTGCTGGCTCCAGGCTGGTCTCGACCTCCACCACGGCATTCAGGAACCAGGGCTGGTCGAGGTAGCCAACCGGCTCGGTCTCGTACAGGGAGGAGCAGCGGAGCACCCGCAAGCCCGGAGTGGCCACCAGCCGCTCGACTGCCGCCGCCAGGTTGGCCGCCCGGTCGCCCAGGTTGGAGCCCAGGCCGAGATAGGCTCGCTCCCACGCCTGGCTCACACCGGGGGCTCCCAGCCGCGAGCGATGGCGTCGGCCACCCGGGCCACGCGGACCATGGGCAGCACGTCGTGGACGCGGACGATGTCCGCCCCGCCCAGGATGGCCGCGGCCACCGCCGCGGCGG
>JACQUR010000208.1 GCA_016210245.1 Chloroflexota bacterium | reverse complement strand
GACCTGGCCCGCCTGCTGCGGCGCTTGCTGATGGCCGTGCCCGGGTGAGTGCTGAGTGCTGAGTGCTGAGTGCTGAGTGCAGGAAGAAGATGGCAAACGCCAGGTTTCGCAAGGCTCACCCCACGTTACTCAGCACTCAGCACTCAGCGCTCAGCACTGTGCTCGCCCTGCTCCTCCTCGCCGTTGCCTGCACCTCGCGCCCAGCCCCGGGCGAGGTGGCGGGGCGCTACCTGGACGCCTGGCAGCGGGACGCCTACAACGACATGTACGATCTGCTCTCGGCGCAGGCCAGGAGCACGATCAACCGCGAGCAGTTCGTGCGCCGCTACCAGGCCATCCAGGAGGGGGTGGGGGTGCTGGAAACCCACGCCCAGCTCGGCCAGGGCAAGGCGCCGGGCGCGGACGAGCGCCAGGCCACGCTGCCCTACAGCGTGGAGCGGCGCACCGCCCGGCTGGGCACGCTGCGCGAGGACAACCAGCTCCCGCTCGTCTGGGAGGCCAACACCTGGCGGATCGACTGGACGCCGAGCCTGATCTTCCGCCAGCTCACCCCCGACGGTCTGGTGCGCATGCTGCCGCAAGACGGGGCTCGCGGGCGCATCCTGGACCGCAAGGGGCGCCCGCTGGCTGGCCCGGGCACGATCGTCAGCCTGGGCCTGGTGCCCGGCCAGCTCGAGGACCGCCCGGCGGTGCTGCGACTGCTGCAGCAGCACCTGGGCATCCAGCCGGAGCGGATGGCGGCCGGGCTCGACCGGTCCCAGCCCGACTGGTTTGTGCCCGTGCAGGACCTCGCCAGCCAGCGCGCGGCGGCGCTGCCGAACGAGCTGCGCACCGCGCCCGGCGTGGTGCTGCGCGAGGTCAACCGACGCACCTATCCCGCCGGGCCCGTAGCGGCCCACGTGGTGGGCTACCTCTCCGCTCTCACCGCCGACGAGCTGAAGACGCTGGCCGCCTCGGGCTACGAAGAGGACGACGTGCTGGGCCGGGCGGGCATCGAGGCCTGGGCCGAGGAGAGCCTGGCGGGCGAGAAGGGGGGCGAACTGCGGATCGTGAGCCCGCAGGGCGAGGTGCTGAGCACTCTGGCCCGGCGGGAGGCCAGACCGGGGGGCGACGTGCAGCTCGCCCTGGACCTGGACCTGCAGCGCCTGGCCGCCGAGGCGCTGGGCGAGCGCCCGGGGAGCGTGGTCATGCTGGACCCGCGGACCAACGAGGTGCTGGCGCTCGTCAGCTACCCTAGCTTCGACCCCAACGGCTTCATCCTGGGCTGGAGCCAGGACGAGTGGACCAGGCTGTCGTCCGATCCCCACCAGCCGTTCCTCAACCGCCCGGCCGAGGCAGCCTACCCGACCGGCTCGGTGTTCAAGCTGGTCACCACCGCCGCGGCGCTGGAGCAAGGCGGGTATACCGCCGAGTCCCCCTTTCGCTGCGACGGCGTGTGGCGCGGCCTGGGCGGGGACACCGTGCTGCGCGACTGGCTGCCCCAGGGCCACGGCGACACGACCCTGGCCCGCGGCCTGACCCAGTCGTGCAATATCGTCTTCTACGAGCTGGGCAAGGCGCTGGGCGAGCGCGACCCGGGGCTGCTGGCCCGCTTCGCCCGCGGCTTTGGCTTCGGCAAGCCCACCGGCCTGGTCGGCCTGGCGGAGGTACCCGGCCTGGTGCCCGATCCCCAGTGGAAGGAGCAGTCGGGGAACGGGCCCTGGTACCTGGGCGACTCGGTGAACCAGGCCATCGGCCAGGGCTACTTCCTGGCCACGCCGCTCCAGGTGGGCAATATGGTGGCTGCCGTGGCGCGGGGCGGGGCGCTCCGCTCGCCCGTGCTGGTGCGCGAGGTGGCCGGCCGCTCCGGGCGGCGCGCCTACCAGGCCCAGGACCTGGGGACCCTGCCCGTCTCGGCCCAGCACCTGGCCACCATCCAGACGTCGATGCGGGGCGTCACCCGCCTGCCCGATGGCACCGCCGCCCAGGCCTTCCGCGGCTTCTCCGTGCCCGTGGCCGGCAAGACCGGCTCGGCCGAGACCGACGGCAAGAACGCCCACGCCTGGTTCGCCGGCTACGCCCCGGCCGACAACCCGCAGGTCGTGCTGGTGGTCATGGCCGAGGAGCGCGGCCTGGGCGCCGAGGTGGCTGCCCCCGTTGCCCGTCAGATCCTGGAAGGGTACTTCCGCCAGCCCCGCTAGGGGCGGACCTGCACAGGTGGCATGCCCTCTGCCAGCCAGCCGGTGGAGGTGCAGACGAACGTGGCCACAATGCTCGAAAGCGGCGACATCTTCTTCCTCTACTTGCCCCAGCCTGGCGTGCGCCATGTGCGTGGCCTCGACCAGGTGGCCAGGACGTACTTCGTGCTCAGCCCCCGGCCGGCCCACGCCCAGCGGGCCCGCCACCAGGAGGGGCGCCACCACCGTCTGTTCTCTCTCCACGCGCTGCGGCTCCCACCCACCCAACCGGGGGCTCACCAGGGCGTGTGGGCGCTGCTGGAGCAGGTGGCGCCGAGCGCCGAGGTATTCGACCACCGCCTGGACGCGCTGGGAAACGGGAAAACGGTGGCGGAGAAGCAGATCGCCCTGGTCCGCCCGGCGGGCGAGGGGCGCTACGCGCTCGTGGATCATGGCGAGCACCAGCACCTGGCCTACGTGCTGGAGCTGCCGACCGAGCTCGGCGAGGTGCAGCGCGCGCTGCGCATCGCCCAGCGGGCAACCTACACCCTCCAGGTCAAGGCGCCGGACGCCGCCTCGCCCCTGCTGGTCGACATCCCGCCCGCCTACCCCGGCAAGCTCCGCGAGCTGCTGGCGCCGTGGGAGCTGGCGCCCCTGCTGGACCTGGCCCTGCTGGACTATCCGAGGGCGCAGGTCTACCTGGCGCCAGCGCAGGAGGACGTGGTGGACGAGGTGGGGCTCAAGCCCGACCACGAGTTCAACACCACAGCCGAGACCTTCAGCCGCCTCCGCCTGGAGGCGCACCTCCACCCCACCGCGCCCCTGTTCACCGGCGACTGGGCCTGACAGTGTACGGGGGGTCATGTGCCAATTCCAGGGGCAATGGTGCTGCAGCACCATTGCCCCTGGAATTGGCACATGACCCCAGCGGTGAGCATGGCCCACCAGCGCGCCCAGGAACTCGCCGCCCGGGACCGGGTTGGCGACGTGTAAGTGCTACAGGGCCAACTCGAAGGCCAACCGCCAGCCGCCGCGCCTGATCCAGTCATCCACTGCCGCGTTCCACCCGGGCTGATCGCCTGCCTGGGGGAGTGGGTGAACCGAGCAGCGCAGCATCGGTGCATCCTGCGGGCCCAGGACACGGCCATCACGGTCGCTGACGAACACTGGCTGGCCGTCGCTGGACGACGGAGGTTCGTCGGTGATCACTCCTTTGGCCACGATGTACTCATCAGCCGTACCAGAACGCATCTCGACACGTCGCTTCATCACTCTCCCTCCTCTACGCTCCTGATCGGACGAGTGTGTGCGCCGCCGCCCGGCGGCGCAGGGTGATTCTATCGCGTCACCCACCGTTCCGTTAACCCCCAGGCTGCAGGCGGTGCTGGCGCGGCGCATCCACCGCCGGCCTGAATGCGTGAGGTCGAGCCTGGCCCCTGCACCCAGCGGGTGCAGGGGCCAGGCT
>JACQUR010000189.1 GCA_016210245.1 Chloroflexota bacterium | reverse complement strand
TTGGTAGGTGTCGGCGTAGCAGTCGGCGTCGGGAGCGCGGTCGCGGTGCCGGTCGGGCTGGCGGACGGCGTTGGCGTCGGCGTTGGGGTCGCTGGTGGCGCTGGGCAGGCGGTCGTGGCAGGCAGGGCTGCCACCCGGCGCAGGACACACAGCGCATCCAGCGAGGTGACGCTTCCGTTCCCGTTCACATCCGCGTGCAGTTCGCCACCTCGGGCAGCGCGGCCACCAGGCGCAGGATGCACAGGGCGTCTATCGCAGTGACGCTGCCATTGCCGTTCACGTCGCCCGCTGCTCGACCGTAGGAGGGCGTGTGAGCGGTAAGGCTGGTAGCGCTGCCAACGGCAACCTCGGTCGCCGCCCGGCCACCGAACGTGGCGCCCGCGCCAGTCTGGAAGTGGTCGCCGCTGATGGCCACCAGGGTGCCGCCGTGGCCCGGCCCGCTGTTCGGGCTCACACTCGTAACGGTGGGCGGCGGTGCCACCGTAATAGTGCCGTGAGTGGCCGCGACTGGCAGCGGGTTGGCCGAGCCATCGGCCAAGTCGAGGACGGTCACCGTGAGCGGGCTGGAGCTGCCCGGCGCGCCGACGGCCTGGAGGTGAAGTCCGAGGGCGAGGAGCTCATCGTGCGCGGCCCCAAGACCAGGGATCGGTCTGCGAGTGGGCGAGAGGGAGTTATTCGAGGTGGTGTATCACAGCGCGGTAGGTGATCCGAACGCGCGCCTGCTATGGAAGATCGCCCAGCACGACGCTAGCATCGTTCGTGAGACATCGGTGGGTCGTTATCGCGTGGAGGTTGCGGCCCATGCATGCAGTCTCGCGAAGCCGAAGCGCCAGACTTTCGTGGTCCGTGCCACCTCAAGTGGGGGAATCGAGTTCAAGCATCAAAGGCCGTTCGGCAACTGATTCAGGGCGGGGATACCGCTAACTGCGCGGGATGAGTCGGCCTTTGAGTCCGCTCCCGCTCCAGTTGGTCACGCGCCCCTGCTCGTCGAAGTTCACGAACCCATCGTAGCCGTAGATGAACTGGGTTGCCGTGAAAGAGTACGGCTGCCCCTGGACGGCAAGGACCTCGTCCTTCGTGGACCCCACTGTGAAATAGTCACCAGCCCGCGAGGCCGTGGTTGGTGTCTGCGTTCGCTGAGGAGGGGATCGTGTCGGTGCGACTGGCATCGCGGTTGGCGTGAAAGCCTGAAAGGAGGGACGCGCGGGTTGTGGTTTCGGTGGGATTCGTGTGGGGTCTGGTTTGGCTAGCAGTGGAGGGTGATCCGCCAGGTACTGAGCAGGAGCGAAGCCCTCGACTCTATCAGGGGTTCGAACCGGCACCCAGGCCGCGCCGTCTCCTTCTACCTGCTCCCCCAGCACTTCCATAGGTGTGCCTTCAGGCCAGGCACGGATTCGGTCAGCGAACTTGGGTGACGTGCGCACGTAGACACCCATACCCTCCGTATTAGCCACATACTTGAGCGCAACGACCGGACGAGGGGAAGACGGCTCTTCAGTCGGTTCGGCGCCAGGGAGGTTGGCCGGCTCGAGCGTTGAGGTCGGCGCTGGAGTACTGCTCGGCGCCGGCGCTTGGACGGGGACCGACTCGGAGGTTGGGACGGGTCGCTGGCTTGCGGTAGGCTGGGCTTTCGCCGGAGGCGCCGGCGCTGACCGGGCTATCGCCGTCGGTACCAGCGGTGACTTGGCTGTCGGTGGGGGCGAGGTGTTTCCGGCCAGCAAGGGAGCAATCACTAGCCCCGCGAGTACAGCGGCCGAGCCGACGCCCAGCACTGCGAGCGGGGCCCGCCGCCTGACCCCAGTACGTGTGCTCCCTATCGGTGGGAGCGGAATCTGGCGCCCGATCTCTGGAAACGGATCGGGAATACCCTGGCGTACGCGCTCGCACCACGGGCATGCTCCCATGTGCGCGCTGTAGACGTGCTGGCAGTTGGAGCCACAGCGCGCCAACTTCTGCTCCAAATCGTCCAGCGCTTGCTGCCACTCTCAGGCAACCGGCCGCGCCGAAGGACTGCTGTGCCCATCCACGAAGCAGCGCGCGAACAGGGTCTGCAACGCGCCTGGCAGAGTGCTGAGGGCCAGGGCGCGAGGCGCTGGTGCCAGTTCGCCGTCCTTGGTCCCAAACGCCCAGCGCCCGGCTCGGATGTTCTGCTCGATGGTCGGTGGAGTTCCTCGTCCCCGCTAGGCGCCCGCGAACGGATGCACCCCCTCCATAAGGAGTATGAAGATCAGCACGGCCAGGGCGAAGTTGTCGTGATACGGATTCCGATCCACCGTCGCGAAGTCCACACCCTGCAACTCGGGCGGTGTGTACTCCGCCTTGCCGACCGAGCACCGATAGACTGTGCCACTCGCCGGGTCCACTACCTGCATCGTGTCGCAGTCCACGAGCGTCACCAGCGCTGACTCCGTGACCACCACATTGCTTTCGTTGAGGTCGCCCACCACATATCCCCGCGAGTGAAGTGCCGCCACGATACTCGCAAGGTTGCGGCCGGCACGGAGTAGGTACTCCCAGGTGAACTGCGGCCAGGTCAGTTGGCGGTCCCTGGGGTTGTACAGCGACAGGAGCAGCTTGCTGGTGTCGAAGTCGACGCGCGGCATGAGAAAGCCGGCAGCGTTCCCATGTGCATCGAGGACGAGTTCCGCAGGCCAGCAGATCGAGATGTGACGTATCTCCTCAATAATCCGAATCCGGGGGAGGCCGGCCCGGCTGGGTATACTTGAGGCATGAGTGTAGGGAAGCAGCGACCCGATCCGCCGCAGGAGGTGCTGGCAGCCCTGGACCTGGCCCAGGTGCCCGAGGGGCCGTTCCGACAGGCCCTGGTCGTCCTGCTCAACCTGGTCGAAGACCTGCGGCGCGAGAACACCGAGCTGCGGGCCGAGA
>JACQUR010000188.1 GCA_016210245.1 Chloroflexota bacterium | reverse complement strand
TGGAGTTCCTGTGAGTGCTGAGTCCTGAGTCCTGAGTCCTGAGTCCTGAGTCCTGAGTCCTGAGTCCTGAGTCCTGAGTTCCACTCCTCACTCAGGACTCAGCACTCAGGACTCAGCACTCAGCATAGCCGGTGTTCGAGCCCGCGGGCGTTGACCGGGGGGTGAGAACCGGTTGAGGTACACCGCCGCGCGGTGGACCGCTTCTCCATGCTCGGTCAACCGCGGCTCAACCCCGGCGCTCTATACCCAAACCGGTACGCGAGCGCCGCCGTCGCGCTCGTGCGCGCTCACTTTCCACAAGAAGGGGTGGCCATCATGCATCCCCACCAGCCTCTAACGAATCGTCGCTCGCACCATCCGCTTGTCCGCAATCGTTCGGCCGGGTACGAGCGCCCAGGTGCGGCGCCCTCCCGGTCGGCGGGGGTGCCTGGCCACGCGCCGTGGGTCATCCTGGCGCTGCTCAGCTTGCTCCTGTCGCTGCCCGGGCTCACGCCGCCCCTGGCGCGCGCGGCCGGCCCGTGCGACCCGCCGGTTGCCAACCCCATCGTGTGCGAGAACTCCAAGCCCGGCAACCCGTCCACGGAGTGGGACGTCAGCGGGGCTGGCGACCCGAGCATCCAGGGTTTCGCCACCGACATCAGTGTCAACAAGGGCGAGACCGTTTTCTTCAAAGTCAAGACCACCGCCGCCGCGTACCGCGCCGACATCTACCGCATGGGCTACTACGGTGGCATGGGCGCCCGAAAGGTGGCCACGATCCAGCCTTCGGCGCCGCTGCCCCAGACCCAGCCGGCCTGCCTGACCGACACCACGACCGGGCTGATCGACTGCGGCAACTGGGGCGTCTCGGCCTCGTGGGCGGTGCCCGCCGACGCGGTCTCGGGCATCTACTTCGCCAGGCTCGTGCGGTCCGACACGGGCGGGGCGAGCCACATCATGTTCATCGTCCGTGACGACGCCAGCAGCTCTCCTGTTCTGTTCCAGACCTCCGACACCACCTGGCAGGCCTACAACGACTATGGGGGCAACAGCCTGTACGTCGGCTCGCCGGCCGGGCGCGCCTACAAGGTCAGCTACAACCGCCCGTTCAACACCCGCGCCCAGGTCGGCGGCCTGGGCACCAGCAACTGGGTCTTCTACGGCGAGTACCCGATGGTCCGCTGGCTGGAGGCCAACGGCTACAACCTCAGCTACTTCACCGGCGTCGACAGCGACCGCCGGGGCGCGCTGATCAAGAACCACCGGGTCTTCCTCTCCGTAGGCCACGACGAGTACTGGTCGGCCGGGCAGCGCGCCAACCTCGAGGCCGCGCGAGAGGCCGGGGTCAACCTGGCCTTCTTCAGTGGCAACGAGATCTTCTGGAAGACCCGCTGGGAGCCCAGCATCGACGGCTCGAACACGGCCTATCGCACCCTGGTGACCTACAAGGAGACCAAGGTCGACGCGCCGCTCGATCCCAACGACCCCCCGACCTGGACGGGGTCGTGGCGCGACCCGCGCTTCAGCCCACCGGCCGACGGCGGGCGTCCGGAGAACGGGCTCAGCGGCACGATCTTCATGGTCAACCGGGGAACGGCGGCCATCACCGTGCCCGCGGCGTACGGCAAGGCACGCCTGTGGCGCAATACCAGCGTCGCCACCCTGTCGGCCGGCCAGACGGCCACGCTGGCCAGCGAGACCCTGGGCTACGAGTGGGACGAGGACCTGGACAACGGAGCCCGGCCGGCCGGCGTGGTGCAGCTCTCGTCCACCACCGTCAGCGTTCCGGAGCTCCTGCAGGACTACGGCAACACCTACAGTCCGGGGACGGCGATCCACCACCTGACCCTCTACCGGGCCGCCAGCGGAGCGCTGGTCTTCGGGGCTGGGACGGTGCAATGGTCGTGGGGCCTGGACGTCAACCATGACATCGGCCCCGACACCGGGTCCACGACCCCGGACCCCCGCATGCAGCAGGCGACGGTCAACCTGCTGGCCGACATGGGCGTCCAGCCCGGGACGCTCCAGCCCGGCCTGGTGGCGGCGACGGCCTCTGCGGACGCGACCGCGCCCACCTCGACCATCACCTCGCCGGCCAGCGGCGCCACCGTGCAGGTTGGGAGCGCGGTCACGATCTCCGGCACCGCGGCCGATGCCGGCGGCGGAGTGGTGGGCGGCGTCGAGGTCTCGGTCAACGGCGGCGCCACCTGGCACCCCGCCACCGGGCGGGAGAGCTGGAGCTACACATGGACGCCCAGCTTCGGCGGCTCGGTGACCCTCCAGAGCCGCGCGGTCGACGACAGCGCCAACCTGGAGCGCCCGGGGGCCGGGGTCACGGTGACGGTCCAGGGCGACACCACGCCGCCCGTGATCAGCAACGTGCAGACGACGGCCATCACCAACACGGGGGCGACGATCACCTGGAGCACCAACGAGCCCGCCGACAGCCAGGTGGAGTACGGCACCAGCACGGCCTACGGGTCGTCCACGCCGCTCGACTCCACTCTGGCCACCAGCCACTCGGTGCCGTTGACCGGGTTGGCGACCAACACCCAGTACCACTACCGGGTCAGGAGCAAGGACGCGGTGGGCAACCTGGCCCTCTCGCCTGACTTCATCTTCACTTCAGGGGTCGTGCCCCTGGTGGGCGACCAGGGCATCGAAACCATCCTGGATGGCAACGCCGCCGGCCTGGCGGAGGCATTCCAGTATCTGGCCGGCGCCAGCGGCACGGCCACGAAGATCCAGGTCTACGTCGACGCCACCAACACGGCGACCCAGGTCGTGGTTGGCCTGTACACCAACAACCCGTCGACGAACAGCCCGGGCAGCCTGCTCACCCAGGGAACCATCACCAATCCTGTGAACGGCGCCTGGAACTCCGTGGCGGTCCCGGCAGCCAGCGTCACCGGGGGCACCCAGTACTGGATCGCGCTGCTCAGTCCGGCGGGCACTGGCAAGGTGCAGTTCCGCGACGTCAGCTCGGGCGGCAGGGCCCAGACCAGCAGCCAGAGCAATCTCACGGCGCTGCCAGCCACGTGGACGCCGGGGGTCACCTACTCGAACTCGCCCATGTCAGCCTACGTCTCCGGGGACGCAGGCAGCGACGCGCAGCCGCCCTCCGTGGCGCTGGCCAGCCCGGCCAGCGGGGCGACGGTCTCGGGCACAGCGGTCACCGTGGCCGCGGATGCCACGGACAACGTGGGCGTCGCCAGCGTCCAGTTCCTGCTGGATGGCGCTCCGCTGGGCTCACCCGTCGCCACGGCGCCCTACAGCACCACCTGGAATACCACCACCACGACCAACGGCGCCCATACCCTGAGCGCCGAAGCGCGCGACGGCGCGGGCAACATCGGGACCGCCGCACCCGTGGCGGTGACGGTGGCCAACAACGACACCACCCCGCCGGTGATCTCGGCCGTGGCGGCCAGTAACGTCAGCGCCACGGGCGCCACCATCACCTGGACGACCGACGAGCCGGCGACCTCCCAGGTCGAGTACGGGACGACCACCGCCTACGGCTCGAGCACGACCCGCGACCCGACGCTGGCCACGAGCCATAGCCAGACGCTGGCCAACCTGGCCGCGGGCACCGCCTATCACTATCGCGTCATCAGCCAGGATGGAGCAGGCAATGTTGCTACCTCCGCGGACTTCGCGTTTACAACGGCTGCTGCGGATACGACGCCACCGGCCATCAGCAACGTCCAGGCGACGGCGATCACCCGCACAGGGGCGACGATCACCTGGACGACCGACGAGCCCGCCGATAGCCAGGTGGAGTATGGCACCAGCACGGCCTATGGCGCCTCCACACCGCTCGATTCGAGTCTGGCCACCAGCCACTCGGCGCCGTTGGCTGGGCTCACGCTGAACACGGTCTACCACTATCGGGTCAAGAGCAAGGACGCGGCGGGCAACCTGGCCACCTCGGGCGACTTCACCTTCACCACCCAGGGCTGCCCGTGCAGTATCTGGGACAACACAGCCACTCCCGCGGTCGCCTCGGCCAACGACACCAACACGGTGGAGCTGGGGGTGAAGTTCCGCGCAGAGACCGACGGCTACATCACCGGCGTCCGTTTCTACAAGGGCAGCGCCAACACTGGCACGCACCTCGGCAACCTGTGGACCGGCACCGGCACGCTGCTGGCCAGCGCCACCTTCGCCAGTGAAACCGCCTCCGGCTGGCAGCAGGTCAGCTTCGCCACCCCGGTCAAGGTCACGGCCAATACTACCTACGTCGCTTCCTACCACACCAATACCGGCGGCTACGCCTTCACCGGGTTCTACTTCGCTACCGCTGGCGTCGACAGCCCACCCTTGCACGCGCTGGCGAACGGGGTGGACGGCGGGAACGGGGTGTTCGCGTACGGAGCGAGCTCCTTCCCCACTCAAAGCTTCAACTCGGCCAACTACTGGGTGGACGTGGTCTTCAGCGCGACGACCGCGGATGGGACGCCGCCGACCATCACCAGCCAGTCGCCGGCCCCGAACGCGGCGAAGGTGCCGCTCGGGACGACCGTGGCCGCGACGTTCAGCGAGTCGGTGACCCCGACCTCGATCAAGTTCGAGCTGCGGGATCCCAGCAACGCCATTGTGCCGGCCAGCGTGGCGTACGACGATCCCACCCGCACGGCCACTCTGACCCCCACTGCTTCGCTCAAGGAGTCCACGACCTACACGGCCACGCTGAGCGGGGCGGCCGACCTGGCCGGCAACGTGATGGCGCCGGTAACCTGGTCGTTCACCACGCTCGCCTGCCCGTGCAGTATCTGGAGCACCAAGGTAACGCCAACGGTCGCCTCGGCCAACGACCCGAGCGCGGTCGAGCTGGGGGTGAAGTTCCGGACCGAGGTCGACGGCTACGTCACCGGGGTGCGCTTCTACAAGGGCAGCGCCAACACCGGGCCCCACACCGGCAGTCTGTGGACCAGCACCGGCACGCTGCTGGGCAGCGTCACCTTCTCGGGTGAAACCGCCTCCGGCTGGCAGCAGGTCAGCTTCGCCACCCCGCTCAAGATCACCGCCAACACCACCTACGTGGCCTCCTATCACACCGACAGCGGCAACTACGCCGTCGACCAGGGCTACTTTGGCACAGGCGTCGACAACGCACCACTGCTCGCCCTGGCCAACGGGGTGGACGGCGGGAACGGGGTGTTCGCGTACGGCTCCAGCGGCTTCCCCAACCAGAGCTTCAACGCCAGCAACTACTGGGTGGACGTGGTCTTCAGCACGATCGCTGCGGACACGATCCCGCCAACGGTCACCAGCCACACGCCTGCGACGAACGCCACCGGGGTTTCCCCGTTGGCGAGCGTGACCGCCACCTTCAGCGAGCCGGTGGCTTCCGCCTCGATCTCGTTCACCCTGCGCGACCCCGGCAACGCCGTTGTGCCAGCCGCGGTCACCTACGACTCGGCGACGCAGACCGCTACGCTCAAGCCGAGCAGCCCGCTGGCGCTGTCGGCCACCTACACGGCCACGGTGAGCGGGGCGACCGACCTGGCGGGCAATGTGATGGCGGCGCCCGCGACCTGGTCGTTCAGCACGCCCACCTGCCCGTGCAGCCTGTGGAGCAACGCGGCCACGCCAGCCGTGGCCTCGGCCAACGACCCGAACGCGGCGGAGCTGGGGGTGAAGTTCCGGACCGAGGTGGACGGCTACATCACCGGCCTGCGCTTCTACAAGGGCAGCGCCAACACCGGCACGCACCTCGGCAACCTGTGGACCAGCACGGGCACGCTGCTGGGCAGCGCCACCTTCTCGAACGAGACCGCCTCTGGCTGGCAGCAGGTCGACTTCGCGGCGCCGGTGCCGGTCAGCGCCAACACTATCTACGTAGCCTCGTACCACACCGACGCTGGTGGCTACGCCGTCAACCAGGGCTACTTCGGCGCGGGCGTCGACAACACCCCGCTCCACGCCCCGGCCGACGGAGTGGCTGGCGGGAACGGCGTGTTCAACTACGGTCCCAGCGGCTTCCCCAGCCAGAGCTTCAACGCCAGCAACTACTGGGTGGACGTGGTCTTCAGCACGACGCCCCCAACGACGCCGACGCCCACGCCGACGCCCACCGTCCTACCGAGCGCGACGCCGACCGCCACGCCGACGGCCATGGTGGGCCCAACCATCACCGACGTAGCCAGCCCGACGCCCACCACCGCGCCGAGCCCGACTCCGACGGCGCTGCTCAGCCCGACTCCGACGGCGCTGCCCAGCCCAACGCCGACGGCCGCGCCAAGCCCAACCCCGACGGCCGCGCCGAGTGCGACCCCGACGGCTCTGCCCAGCCCGACGCCGACGGCTGCACCCAGCCCGACGCCGACGGCTGTGCCGAGCCCAACCTCGACGGCCGCGCCGAGTGCGACCCCGACCGCCGCGCCGAGCTCGACCCCGACGGCTGTGCCGAGCCCAACCCCGACGGCCGCGCCGAGTGCAACCCCAACGGCTGTGCCGAGCCCGACCCCGAGCCCGATGCCGACGGCCACCGCCAGCCCGACGGCGCTGCCGAGCCCAACCGCGACGGCCGCGGCGAGTCCAACGGTGAGCGCCAGCTCAACGCCCACGGCAACGCCGAAGCCAAAGCCCCGAAAGTGAGCGCCAGTTCGACCCCTTGCTGAGTGCTGAGTCCTGAGTCCCAAGCCCACACTCAGCACTCAGCACTCAGCACTCAGCACTTTCCCGGCCGGCCAGCCTCGAAAGAGCTACAGGGGAATGAGATGGAGACACGGCATCCGTGCAGCAAACCGCGTGGGCCAGGGCTGCTGGCCGCGCCCTGGGCGCTGGCGCTGGCCGCCAGCGTGCTTGTGGCCGCGATCCCAGCCCCTGCGCCCGCCAGCGCCAGCCTCTCCGCGCTGGCGCGCCAGGCCGGACCTGAGGCCTGTCCGTGGCCGGACGGCGTTCCGATGGGCGCCCTGCCGCCGGCCAGGCCCGCCTGGTGCAGCCCGCTCACCAGCGGCCCATCGACCTTCGTCAGCGGGCCGAACTCCTGGGTGGACGACTGGAGCCACGGCCTCATGATGGCCGACCTGGGCGAGGGCTACCAGGCATTCACCTTCGGGTCGGTCTATCGCACGGCCACCTTCCGCCACAACAACCACTGGATGCAGGATGTGGCCGGCGCCGGCCAGAACCGCGAGGGGCCGCCCTGGAACGTCGGCGGAACCTCGATGCGTCCAGACCGCAGCTTCACCTTTGTGGACGGCAAGCTGGTCGTGGAGGCCGAGGTGACGGCGGGCATCGCCGAGTACGACGGCAACGCCTGGCCCGAGATCACGGTCACCACCGCCCCGGCGCCAACGGGCGAGGTCCAGGACGGGCTCTACCACTACGGCCAGTTTGGGGGGCACTGGGCGATCGGCCTGCGGCTCCAGCCCTCGCGGGTGCCGATCATCGCCCTCTACCCGCCGACGGGGCCGCGGCGGGTCGAGCTCTCCTTCTGGCAGGACGGGGGCGCGCGGGTGGTCGGCGGCGGGCCGTTCACGCCCGAGACGGACGCCGCCTGGCGGACCTGCCAGGGTACGGACCCCGACGCGAACTGCCGCGACACCTTCCGCTGGGAGATCGAGCGCAAGCAGCTCACGCTGTCCGTCAACGGCGTGCCGTACCTGCAGGTACACGACCTGCCCGACGCAGTCGACGTGCCCGCGGCGCTGGTGGAGAGCCCGGTCTACGTCTACTTCGCCGGCACGGTCTACAAGGCGCCCGGCGACACGGTCCGCTTCCACTGGCGGCGGGTGGCGATCAATCCGGAGGGCTGACCAATACGGATGGGTGGGAGACGAATGACTGAATGCCTGACGGCTGAGAGCCAGGCACGCTATAATGGCCTAGCCATGATTGGCTGTCACCGCCGCACCTCGCGGAGCGGGTCTTGAAGTTCGGCGTCGTCGTCTTCCCCGGCACCAACTGCGAACGCGAGACGCAGTGGGTGCTCGCTACCGTCCTCCAGCAGCCGACCGAGCTCCTGTGGCACGAGCGCACCGACGTGTCGGGCTTCGACTGTCTCGTCCTGCCCGGTGGGTTCGCCCACGGTGACTACCTGCGCGCCGGAGCCATCGCCCGCTTCTCACCCATCATGGCCGCGGTGGCCGAGTTCGCCGCCCGCGGCCGGCCGGTGCTGGGCATCTGCAATGGCTTCCAGGTGCTGCTCGAAGCCGGCCTGTTGCCCGGGGCCATGCTCCGCAACGCCCACCTGCGCTTCCGCTGCGACTGGGTCCACGCGCGCGTCGAGACCACCCGCTCACCCTTCCTGGCCGCCCTGCGGCCCGGCCAGGTGCTGCGCCTGCCCATCGCCCACGGCGAGGGCAACTACTACGCCTCGCCCGAGGTGCTGAGCGACCTGGAGCGCCACGATCAGGTAGCCCTGCGCTACTGCGACGCCGAGGGCGTGGTGGCGGAGCTCGCCAACCCCAATGGCTCGGTGGCCAGCATCGCCGGGGTGGTCAATCGGGCCGGCAACGTGCTGGGGCTGATGCCCCACCCTGAGCGGGCCAGCGAGCCCTTGCTGGGCAGCGCCGACGGCCGCCACCTGTTCGCGTCCTTGCTGCTGGCCGGAACCCATGCCCTCACCCGCTGAGCCCGCCGACCTGCGCGCCATTGGCCTGAGCGCCGACGAGTACCAGCTCATCCTGCGCATGCTCGGACGCGAGCCCAACCCCGTGGAACTGGGCATGCTCGGCGCCATGTGGAGCGAGCACTGCGGCTACAAGAACTCCCGCCCGCTCTTGCGGCGCCTGCCCACCAGCGGGCCGCGGGTGGTCCAGGGGCCGGGCGAGAACGCGGGCGCGGTGGACATCGGCGCCGGCCTGGTGGTGCTCAAG
This sequence comes from Chloroflexota bacterium, assembly GCA_016210245.1. Taxonomy (GTDB): domain Bacteria; phylum Chloroflexota; class UBA6077; order UBA6077; family JACQUR01; genus JACQUR01. Next base: position 2,031 of record JACQUR010000188.1, on the reverse strand, counting down.
ATGGAGTCGCACAACCACCCCAGCGCCGTCGAGCCCCACCAGGGCGCGGCCACCGGGGTGGGCGGCATCCTGCGCGACATCTTCACCATGGGCGCTCGCCCCATCGCCCTGCTGGACTCGCTGCGCTTCGGCCCGCCCGGCCAGGGCCGCAATAGCTACCTGGCCAGCGGGGTGGTCGAGGGCATCGCTGATTACGGCAACTGCATTGGAGTGCCCACGGTGGGCGGCGAGATCTACTTCGATGACAGCTACTCCGCCAACCCGCTGGTCAACGTGATGTGCGTGGGCATCGCCCCGCGCGACGGGTTGGTGCGCGCCCGGGCGAGCGGCGCCGGCAACCCGGTGCTGCTGGTGGGCGCCGATACCGGGCGCGACGGCATCCACGGGGCCAGCTTCGCCTCGATCGAGGATCCCGAGCAATCGCACCGGGGCGTGGTCCAGGTGGGCAACCCCTTCCTGGAGAAGCTGCTCCTGGAGGCCTGCCTGGAGTTGGTGCCCAGCGGCCTGGTGGTAGCCATGCAGGACCTGGGCGCGGCCGGCCTGACCAGCTCGGCGGTCGAACTGGCGGCGCGCGGCGGCTGCGGGATCGTGCTGGACGTGGACCGGGTGAGCCGTCGGGAGAGCGGCATGACCGCCTATGAGGTGATGCTGTCTGAGTCGCAGGAGCGCATGCTGTTGGTGGTGCAGCGCGGCACTGAAGGCGAGGTCCAGATCCGCTTCGCCCGCTGGGGCCTGCACTCGGACGTGGTGGGCACGATCACCGACGACGGGCGGATCCGCGTCCTGGAGCAGGGCCGCGAGGTGGTGAACCTGCCGCTGCGCCTGCTGACCGAGGACGTGCCCGCCTACGTGCGCGAGGTTGTGCCGCCAGAGCCTGCCGACGACTTCGCCACGCGCTTCGCCGCCACGCGGGAGCCCACTGACCTCTCCGCTGTGCTGCTCCGCCTGCTGGGCTCGGCTAACCTGTGCAGCCGCGCCTTCGTCTACCAGCAGTACGACCACACCGTGCAGGCGCGAACGGTGGTGCCGCCCGGGCTGGGCGCGGCGGTGCTGCGGCTGGAGGGCACGCGCAAGGGACTGGCCATGACCACCGACTGCAACGCGGGCTACTGCGCCGCCAACCCGCGCCTCGGCGCCCGGATCGCCGTGGCCGAGGCGGCCCGCAACCTGGCCTGCCGGGGCGCCGAGCCGATCGCCGTGACCGACTGCCTGAACTTCGGCAGCCCCGAGCGCCCGGAGGTGTACTGGCAGCTCAGCGAAGCGGTCGACGGTCTGGCCGAGGCCTGCCGCGCCCTGGAGATCCCGGTCGTCAGCGGCAACGTGAGCCTCTACAACGAAACCGGCGGCAAGCCCATCGCGCCGACGCCCGTCGTGGGCATGGTCGGCCTGCTGGAGGAGGTGGCCCGCGCCGTGCCCAGCGGCTTCCCCCGGGCGGGCCAGGCCATCTATCTGCTCGGCCCCCTGGAGGCCGAGGCGACGCGGAGCGAGTACGCGGCTCTGGTCCACGGCCTGTGCGGCGGGCCAGCGCCCTCCCTGGACCTGGCGCTGGAGCGCTGCCTGCACGACCTGCTCCGCGGCCTGGCCGGCCAGGGCCTGCTAGCCGCTGCCCAGGATTGCAGCGAGGGCGGCCTGGCCCTCGCCCTGGCTGAGTGTACCCTCGCCCAGGGTATTGGTTTCCAGGGCCAGCCGCAGGCGCTGGACGAGCTGGCGCGTCGGGCCGCTGGCCGAGCGGACCTGGCCCTCTTCGCCGAGGCGCAATCGCGCTGCGTGGTCGCCTGCGCCCCGCCGGGCGCCGCGGCGCTCGAGCAAGCTGCCGCCGAGGCCCGGGTGCCCTGCCTGCGGCTGGGCGAGTCCGGCGGCGAGCTCTTCCAGTGGGGCGCCTGGCTGAGCCTGCCCCTGGCCCGGATGCGCGCCGAATGGCAGTCGGCCTTCGAGCGCCACCTCGTAGGACTGAGGACTGAGCGATGAGCGATGAGAACCGCGTAGGGGCAGCCCCCTGTGGCTGCCCCGCCCCCTGTGGCTGCCCCGCCC
>JACQUR010000187.1 GCA_016210245.1 Chloroflexota bacterium | reverse complement strand
CTCGGGGCGGCGGGGCGACAGAGCCGTCGCCCCCTACGGCTCAGCGACCGCCGGCACTGAAACTGGTCACACCCACCGTGGGGTGCTGGCTTGGGGCGACCCGCATGGCGCTGTTCGGCCAGGTAGCCATCGGCCACCCAGTGCGCTTTGATCGCCATGTCGATGTATGATATCCTTCTAGCATATCTTGACCGGATATCCATGAGGTGCATGATGGGAGCGATCTCGCTGAAGTTGTCCGACGAGCTGGTTGAGGCGAGTGGAGAGTGCGCTCGGGCGCTGCGGCTGTCCAGGGCCGAGTACATTCGCCGCGCCATCGAGCGGATGAACCGAGAGACGCGCGCGCAGCTTCGGGCCAGGCGGCTGGCAGAGGTATCCGCCAGGGTCCGGGAGGAGAGCATGCGGGTCAACGCCGAATTCGCAGCGGTCGAGCGGGACCCGGATGCCGAATAGGGGGGAGGTCTGGCTGGCAAGCCTCGACCCGCCGCACGGCACCGAGCCGGGCAAGACTCGCCCGGTGCTGATCGTGCAGGCGCAGGCGCTGCTGGTGGCGGGCCACCCCTCGACGCTGATCATCCCGCTCACCACGAACGTGGTGGCGGAGGCCGAGCCGCTCCGCGTTCCCGTCCCGGCCTCCGGGCGTCTGCGGCACAGCTCCGACCTGCTGATCGATCAACTGCGGGCGATTGACAATCGACGCCTCGTCCAGGGACCGCTGGCTCGTCTGTCGCCCTCCCTGATGGGTGAGGTCGCCGAGGCGATCCGCGAGGTGCTCGAGCTGGACGACGGCTGATGGCGGCCGGGCGCTCATCCGCGAGCGTGGCGCAAGGGCGGTCATGCAGGCGGCCGTCTTCCACTTTGAGGTCGACCCCTTGTTGAGCGGGCCGAAGATGGTGCGGTCGACCACCATCTGGCGGAGCTGTTCGGCCAGACCCAGGACCAGGCTGGGCTTGCCGGGGTGGCCATCTGGTACAGAACAATCCGACGGGGCCGAGCGGCCCACCCTGGAGCGGGCGCTGGCCCTGGCCAGCACTGCCGAGGCTGCGGCCCGGCTGGGTGTCAGCCGCGGCTACCTTTCCCGCCTGATCCGCGCCGGCCATGTCCCCGCCTTGCGCCCCGCCACGGACCACTCCTACCTCCCGGCCGATGGTGCGCTGGCGGAGCGGACCTGTCAACAGCGTGGCGCCAGCCTGGCAGGACTGGCGAAGAATCGGCTCTCCTGCGACCGGTGCCGGGCTGAGTGGCGGCGGGGAAGCCGGGCCCGGCCCTGACGGCGCAAGGGCGCGAGTATCGTGCCGGGGAAGCCACGGCAACTGCCGCTGCGGCTCGGGGCGACCTGAGCTCGTGGCAGAACGACCACCAACCGGCTACAATACCTGCTGGAAAACCACAGATCATGATCTTCGGCTCGCTCACCGACCGCGCCTCGATTCTCGAGAACGAGCAAGGGGCGCTGACGTACACGCAGCGCGACCTGCTGCGTCTCACGTCCGGCCTCACATTCTGGTACGCCCTTGGATCCGCGGTCGCCATCATCGGCATCGTGGCATGGGCGATGAACACGCAAATGGTGAGCCTTCCCGCGAATGCTCCACCTATCCCCGAGTATCTCTGGATCGTCCTCGCGATCGCGATCGGCACTCCCCTCCTCTTTCTCGGCTGGCAGATGGTGCGATCAGCATGGATCACGCACGAGCTCGCCTCCGGCGGAATCACGTCCGAAGAAGGACGCGTCGAGTGGACGGGCCGCCGCTATCGCGTCGCCGCCTCGGCGAAGGGGCTACGCTCCGTCTATGGTCCGCTCAATCTGATGCCGGGACGCTATCAGTTCTATCTGCTCCCCGGTTCGCGCTACCTCCTGTCTGCCGATCCGCTTGATACGCCGCAAGTGTCCTGCGCGGCGCTTACGGGCGTTCTCGGCCAGGTCCTCGGGTTTACGAAAGACGATCTCGCCGCCAATCGCGAGGGACGCATCTCGCCCGCGCAAGCGACTCGACTGCGATCGCGCGCCATTCAAACCGGGCTTCTTGCGACCGTTTTCCTGGCCGTCTTCGTCGGCGCCTTCGTCCTCGCCTTCACGTTTCGATCCACATGGTATCTCGTCTCCTTCGGCATATGGTTGCTCATCAGCCTTCTCGTCCTGCCCTCCATGATCCACTACTCCATGGACCGGTTGCGCGAAAGACATGGCAGCATCGCCTCCGTGCGAGGACACGGAAGCAAAGACTTCCGCCGCAACTCACGCGCCCTCATAAAGAGCTACGTCGTCAGCGGCAAACGCTTCGATGTCAGCGGGCGCGCCTATGACGCGATGGTCGAGGGAGAAGCGTATCGCGTCCATTACACGCCGATCGGGGAGACAATCTTATCCGTCGAGGCAATCCCGCCAAGCTCCCCGCCTCCAGCTTCCTGAAATCCTCAGCCGCTCCCGCAGGTCGGGGCTGGGCGCCGCTGGATCGACCGGGGGCGTCTGGCGGCCTATCGCCTCGGGGAGAAGCGCATCGGCGTGAAACCATCCGACCTTGCGCGGCTCGCCACCCTGCGCCCGGCGCGGCCTGAGCACGGAGGACGCATGACGCCATCCAAGCAGATCGTGATCCCTCGTCTGACGAAGGAGCAGCAACGACGGGGCCTGCAAGCCCTGGCAGAACTCGAGCGCTTCCGCGATGAACTGGCCGCCAAGTATGGCAAGCTCACCCCCGAGTCGTGGGAGCTGCTCAACCAGTCCCGCGATGAGCGCACCCGCGACCTGATGCGGGCGGTCGAGGAATGATCTGCGTCGACTCCTCCGTCGCCGCCAAGTGGTCCTTCGTCGAGGAGCATTCAGTCCAGGCGCGGGCGCTGCTGCGCGGCGCGCTCCAACAGCAGGAGCCGATCATCGCTCCGCCACTGCTGCCCAGCGAGGTCGCCAACGTCATCCACCAGCGCATGCGGCAGGGCGAGCTGGACCGCGCGGCAGCCCGGGATGTCCTGGCCCGATTCCTCGCCATCTCGATCAGTCTCCAGGCACCGGAGAGGCTCTACGACCGCGCCCTCTGGTGCTGGCGGACGAGTACAACCTGCCGGCGGTCTACGACGCTCACTACGTCGCCCTGGCCGAGCTGCTCGGGGCGACACTCTGGACGGCCGACCAGCGGCTGCTGCGCGCCCTCGGCGGCCGGCTGCCCTTCGTCCGCTGGATTGCCGACTTCGGGACCTGAGGGCGGGAGGTTGGAGGTGCTCACCACCGGCCGATCCACGCTACATACGGCTTCCCCTCCCCCCTCAGGAACGTGGCGATGTGGCGGGCCTGGAGCTGCAGGATGGTTTTCAGGCGGGGTTTCTTGCCCTGGTAGGGCTCCTCGCCGTCCAGGCGTTCGTTGACTTTCTGGGCCAGCAGCTTGCGGGTGGGGTCGTCCAGGCGGCCGTCGTCGGCGTTCACTTTGAGGTCGACCCCTTTGTTCAGCAGGCCGAACACCGTGCGATCGACCACCATCTGGCGGAACTCCTCGACCAGGTCCAGGACCAGGCTGGGCTTGCCGGGACGGTCTTCGTGCAGGAAGCCGGCATACGGGTCGAGGCCGGCCAGGACGATGGCCCGTTCGGTGTGGCCATACAGCACCCCGTAGCCGTAGTTGAGGGCGCTGTTCACCAGGTCGGTGGCGCCGCGGGTTTCGCGCCCTTTCCAGCCCAGCTCGGGGCCGAGCAGGCGGCGGGCGGCCTCCCAGTAGAGGGTGGCGGCCTGGCCCTCCAGGCCCATGGCTCGCTCGCGGATGGGCTCCACCTGGTCGGCCTCCAGCTCCTCGAGCTTGCGGGCCTGGTGCTCGATCTGGAAGGCCGCCTCGCGCGCGGCCTCGTACAGCGCGGGGTTCAGCTCACGGCGGTACTTGGCCATGTACTTGAGCAGGTTGGCCTGGTTCTGCAGCTTGCCCGTGCCGAAGGCTTTGGCCAGCAGCACCCCGCGCTGGTCAAGGTAGGCCAGCAACTGCTGGCGGCGGGTCTGGACGGTGCCCACCAGGTCGGGCGAGAGCAGGGTGGCGTAGGGCTGGCCGGTCCAGCCGAGGAAGGTCACAGGGATGCCGCGCTCGGCGCAGGCGCGCACCGCGTCGGCGGACAGGCTCACCCCGCCGCCCAGCACCAGCACGTGCTCCAGGCCCAGCAGCGGACACTCGCGCTGGACTTCGCCCTTCACCGAGATGCGCAGCCGCTCGCTGTGCTTGCCGATGAAGGCGCCGCGTTCGTCAACCAGCAGGCACCAGTTCGTACCATCCGTTTCCATGGTCGGCGTACTTCCCCACGTGGGTGAACTGGCCCCACACCAGCCACGGCAGCAGCGGCTCCAGTTCGCCGGCCAGGACCACCTCGCCCACCAGGCCGCCCATGGGCAGCAGGCGCCCGTGGCGGCTGGAGTGACGGAACAGGTCCCACCAGCGCAGGCGGTTGTCCACCGTCTCCACCCGCTCGGCGAGCTGGAGCAGGCGGTCGAAGCGCAACGGCAGCGGCTCGGCGTAGGCCTCGGACAGGGCCAGCAGGCGCTCCGCCAGGCGCTGGAAGAAGGGGCGGAAGCGCCAGTTGGAGACGGCCACCAGCCGCCCGGCCTCGATGAGGCGCAGGGGCAGGTGGAAGCGCAGCAGCAGGCGCGGGGTGGCGCCCAGGCGGGCCACCTCGGCCTCGACCTGGTCGGCGGTGATGGGCAGGGCGGGCGCGGCGACCACGGGCTCGGCCGCGCGGTACAGGCGCTCCTGCCGACCCAGCAGGGGGTGCTCGGCCCACACCTCCTGCAGATGGAAGCCCGCGCGCCCGACCCCCAGCCCGCGGCGGCCCAACTCCTGGACGCCCAGCAGGGCGTAGGGGAAGTGACCCAGGGCGCGCCCGAAGGTGAGGAAGCGGAACTCGAAGCGCTCGCCAGGCTGGTAGTCGGTGCGCGGATCGGCCGGCGGGCGGAGGACGTAGGGGCGGGGGAGGTCGCGCCCGCGGGGCGCATCCTCCTGCACGGGGGCCAGCAGGAAGCAGACCGGGCAGGCGGCGGCGGCCTGGGGGCTGCCGCAGGCGGCGGGGGAGAGGCAGAACTGGGCGCGCAGCGCCTCGAACAGCCCGCCCCGCAAGGAGGAGCCTTTGTGGGGTGGCAGGCGCAAGGGCGCGGCCACTTCGGCCACGAAGCGGAGCTGGTGGACGCTGAAGGCGGCAGCCATCGGCGAGTCCTGAGTCCAGGGTTCTAAAGAGGAGAGCGGCGGCGCAGTGGGGATGGGATGAGCCCACTATAGCACACCCGTTCGCGGGTGGCTAGCGCATTGGCCAGGCCTGAATCCGTGAGAGTTCGAGCCTGGAACTTGCACTCAACGGGTGCAGGTTCCAGGCTCGAACTCTCACGGATTCGGAGGACTCGGGCGAGGAATCGGGTGCCGAGGGCGGGACTCGAACCCGCACGGGATCTCCCCACGCGTTTTTGAGACGCGCGCGTCTGCCATTCCGCCACCCCGGCCTGTGGCGCGGACCAATTCCGCGCTCCAAGAGGGTACCACAGCCGCGGCACCAGCGGCCAGCCAGGGGTCGGGGGTCGGGGATAGGGGGTCGACGGTTGGATGGCAGGGGG
>JACQUR010000206.1 GCA_016210245.1 Chloroflexota bacterium | reverse complement strand
CCGTCTCTGATGGAGTGCAGATTGGAGAGTGCAGTGTGCAGAGTTCAATCTGCACTCTGCACTCTCAAATCTGCACTCCTGCTCAGGTGAAGTTCCAGTCCTGCGCCGGGCAGACCGCCTGCTGCCAGCCCGAGCCGGCCTGGTTCACGGTGATCTGCAGGCTGAGGCTCCGCGCCAGCCGGTCACCCAGGTTGGCGAAGGCCACCGTCCAGACGCCCGGCTCGATGGTGCCAAAGCCGATCTGCTGGACCGCGTCGAAGCGGGGCTGGACGATGCACCGCCGCCAGTCCTCGCTGCCGCCCTTCGTGCTCATGAGGTGGGCCGGGTAGACCAGGCCGGAGGGCGAAACCGCGGCCAGCGAGAAGTGGCCGCTGCCATAGCTGCGCATCAGAAACCCTGCGCCGCCCGGCCCGCTCACGAACTGGTCGAAGGTGCAGAAGGGCAGAGCGACCGCAAAGCTCTCCCCGGGCGCGAGGGAGCCCGCCCAGACGCGGTCGTGATAGGAGTCCTCGTGGTAGCAGTCCCAGGGCGCATACCCGCTCCTGGTCTCGGAGACCAGGGTGAACCCGGTGGTGGTCGTCGTCCCCTTGCCCCCGGCGGCGGCCGCCGCGGGCAGCAGCAGAGCAGCTATCAGGACGCCGAGGGCGGCGATAGGCAGCTTCATTCGGTCCGTTCGTCTCCTTCGCGGGCGTCGTCGACGCCAGAATCGGTGGCCCCGAGCGGTTGGGCCAGCTTGGCCCCGCTTCGGGCGGGCAACCATACGTCAGCGTGACTCGTTACGTCAAGGTCGAGTTCGGTGGAGTACGCCGGTTACAACGCTGGGGGCAGCCCGCAGGGGACGACGAGGAGCGCCGCCTTGACAGTACACGGCGGCCGTGATTCAGTTGCAGCCAGCAGCCAGCGTTGCGCTCGTTCGAGCGATCGAGCGCGGTTTGCTGCCTCCCACGGTCTTCCCCACGCGGCGCTGGCCTGGTGGACGGGGCAGGCACGGGGACCTGCCCCTACGACGTCTTCCCCACGCGGCGCTGGCCTGGTGGCCCGGCCATTGGAACTGAACGGAGGGTGCGAATGTACTACAGGACTCCCGAGGGGCACGTGCCTCAAACCAGCACGGCAATCTCGTACCGGGCGGTGGAGGACACGCTGAAAGCGTGCGGCATCGAGTACCTGGTCTTCCTGCCCGAGAGCCCGCTCGAATTGCTGGTGGATGACCTCATCGACCAGGGCCCTTTCAAGCTGATCCCGGTGGGAAGGGAATCGCTCGGGGTTTCGATCTGCGCCGGGTTGACCTACGGCGGGAAGAAGGCTGCCTGGCTCGGCTCCTTCAAGGGCTTCTACAACTGCCTGGACACCTACCTGGGGGTCGCCCGCAAGGTCGAGGCCTCGTTCCTCATGCTCATCAGCGAGGGCAAGCGGGTCACCGATCCCCAGGCGCTCGCGCTGGACGCAGAGCGGGGGAAGCACTCCGAGCCTCTGCTCAAGGCGCTGGACATTCCCTACTACGAAGTCAACAGCACCGACGAGGTGTGGAAGATCCAACAGGCGGCACGAGACACCGCCACGGCTATCGAGCCGGTGGCCGTCATTCTGCGCTGGTAGAGGTGGAGCGATGATGAAACGCGACCGGTGCCTGGAACTCCTGGCGCGCTACCGCACGGAGGAGATCGTCGTGACGGCCTGGCAGGCCACCAACGAATGGCTCGTCTTCTCCCCGAGCGAGCGCAACTTCGCGGCGGTGCGCACCATGGGCGAGGCCTCGACCTTCGCCCTCGGCCTGGCCATCGCCCGGCCAGACCTGCGGGTCATCGTGCTCGAAGGTGATGGCTCGCTCCTGATGAACCTCACCTCCCTGGTCACCATCGCGGAGTTCGGGCCTCCGAACTTCTATCAGTTCATCCTGCAGAACCGGGTGTACGAGCTGACCGGAGGCCAGAGCCTCCCCAACATCGACCACCTGGACTTCGCGACCATCGCTCGGGGCTGCGGGCTGAAGCACGTCCACTCGTTTGGCGAGTTCGCCGACTACGAGCGCGAGCTGCCGCGCCTGCTGGCCTCCGAGGGCCCCCTGTTCGCGGTGCTCGACGTGGAGCCGGGCAAGTACCACATCTCAAGCCCGGACTGGGGCAAGCGGGTACGGGCGATCGATCGCGACGGCGTACGCACGTTGAAGCGTCTCCTGCAGTAAGCAGCCACGCAGACACCCTGTCACGGAGGGGTGCCGTGTGCCCCCGGCGACCAGCGGAGCGTGCTCCGCCGGTCGCCGGGGGCACACGGCACCCCTCCTGCAACTTGTCCTTCTTGCAAGGCTTTGCAATAAGCCCGTTGGCCTGCTATGCTGGAGGGGACCCCCTCCAGGAGGCTCGCGCATGGACACCCTGCTCCCGCTGGTCCTGTTTGGACTGGTGCTCGGGATGCGGCACGCCACCGACCCGGACCACGTGATCGCCATGTCCACGATCATCACCCGCTACCGCAGCTTGCGCCTGGCCGGACTGGCGGGCGCGTTCTGGGGAGTGGGCCACACCGTGACCGTGGCCCTGGTGGGCGTGTTCATCATCTTCTTCGAGGTCGAGATCCCGCCCCGCCTGGGGCTGGCCATGGAGTTCTCCGTGGCGCTCATGCTCATCCTGCTCGGGGTGCTGAACCTGAGCGGGGTGATGCGCTGGGCGACCGAGAAGCTGACCCCCGAGCACGAGCATCCGGAGGGGGCAGTGATCCCTGCGGGCGAGGGGCATGTCCATCTGCACGTCCACGCCCACTACCACAGCCACGACACGGCCCTGGCCGGGCTGGGCGGCGCCCTGGGACGCCTGGGCTGGTTCCAGGCCCTGCGCCCGCTGGTGATCGGCATGGTCCACGGGCTGGCAGGCAGCGCCGCGGTCGCCCTGCTGGTGCTGACCACCATCCACGAGCGGAGCCTGGCCTTCGCCTACCTGCTGGTGTTCAGCCTGGGCGTCATGGCCGGCATGGCGGCGGTGACCACGCTGATGGGCCTGCCCTTCGTGACCACGAGCCGCAAGCTGGAGTCCTTCAACCGCGGGCTGGTCTACGCCTCGGGCGTCCTGAGCCTCGCCTTCGGCCTGTGGCTGGCCTACCAGGTCGGGATGGTGGACGGGCTCTTCGGTCCCAACCCGCAGTGGGAACCGGCGTGAGTGTCGAAGGGCGGTAAGGCGTCAAGCACTCTTGCGAATGCCGGCCACGCCCTTGGCGCGCAGCTCCCTGGCCGCGATCAGCATGCCCTCGAAGGCATCGCCAGGCATCCGGCCGACTGTCTCCTGGACCGGCAAGAGCGTGGCAGGCAGGTCTCGCCACGGCGCAGGCAGGTCCTGGACGGTCACCGCCTCCAGGCGAGGCTCGAGGCGGTAGGTGAACTCGACCTCGCGGAAGCAAGTCCGCCCGTCACGCCCCTCCCACAGATAGCTGACCTCGGCAGGCCGGTCGGGAGGGCCGAAGGCCACCAGCCGGAACCTCAGCTTCGAAGCCATCGCTCCACATCCCTCTCAGTGAACTCCTTGACCCGATAGAACTGCTCGGCTCGCCTCGACTCTAACACCGCGGATGGCTCCACGTCGATGGCCCAGGTATCGACCAGCACACCCAGTATTCGCTCGACCTCCTCCGCATCGCGGAGCGGGTTAGCCTGCAGGAAGGTTCGGGCCAGGATCCCCTCCCCATCCGCAGCGGCCCACCGCTCCCAATAGGCCGCCTCCTCCCACGCCGCCCGGGCGTGAGCTCGCCAGTAGGCGGGACTGTCGTAACCCGCCTCGAGCGGGTTGCGCACGCCCAGCAGCCGGTAGTCCTCCAGTTGCTGGAACTCGTGCCACCAGACGGCTTGGGCAGCCGGATGGCCCCGCTCGATCAGCACCCAGTGGGGGCTCTGGCTCCTGACCCCGAGGACCCGACGATGCAGGTACGCTGCCACATGGGCTACCTGCTCCCGAGTCGGCGTCGGGACCACGCCAGCCGGGTCCGGTCGGGATAATACCCCCAGCGTCCGATCCAGTTGCGGCGCCTCGATGGCCAGATCGCGCAACACCTGCCGCAACCGCCGCGGCGGCAGGAACCTGTAGCCCGCCAACCCCTCTCCCCGCTCCCCCGACTCAGCCACCGCCTGCTCCAGCCGCCTCCTGCTCTCCGTCGACCCAAGGATACTCCGGGCAAGAATGACTCTCTGTGTCTCGGCGTCTCGGCGGTGAAAAAAGCGAGCAGCCGCCCTACACGTTCGCCGTGGGCGGCAGCACCCCCGGGTCGGACTGGCCCTCCCAGCCGATCCACTGGGAGCCGTCGGACCAGACCTCTTTCTTCCAGATGGGCACGATGTGCTTGATGCGGTCGATGGCGTACTGGCAGGCGGCGAAGGCCTCGCCCCGGTGCGGGGAGGCGACGGCGATGCAGACCGAGGCTTCCCCGATCTCCAGCTTGCCCACGCGGTGGACGATAGCCAGGCGCTCGATGCCCCACTTTGCCCGAACTTCCTCACCGATCTCGGCCAGCTTGCGGGTGGCCATCTCCGGGTAGGCCTCGTACTCCAGGTGGACCACCTCCCGCCCGCGCGACCAGCGCCGCGCCACGCCGAGGAACACGTCCACTGCCCCGTCGGCGTCGGTGCGCACGGAGTCGATCAGCGGCTGGGGGTCGATCGGCTCATGGACGATCTGGAACATCAGGACCTCCACTGATTTGGGATTTCGGATTTCGGATTTCGAATTGAGGGCGCGGGATCCGGGCCGTCCTCAATTCGAAATTCGAAATCCGAAATTCGAAATCGTCACCGCCGCCGCTGACCGGCGGGATGAGGGCCAGCTCGTCGCCCTCGTGCAGGCGGAAGTCGGGGCCGACGTAGTCCAGGTTGACGGCCAGCATGGCCTGGCCCAGGCCGCGGAGCTGGGGGAAGCGCTCCTGGAGCAAGCCCAGCGCGTCGGCCACGCGGGCCTCGGCGGGACACTCCAGCGCCAGCTCGCTCTGCCTGGCCGCCTCACGGAAGGAGGCGAACAGCTTCACCCGCACGCGCATGGCTACTCGAGCAGGTCCCGCAGCCGGCTGGCCACGCTGGGATGGCGCAGCTTGGCCAGCGCTTCGCCTTCGATCTGTCGAATGCGCTCGCGGGTCAGGCCCAACTGCTGGCCCACCTCGGCAAAGGTGTGGGGGCGCTCGCCCAGCAGCCCGGTGCGCAGCCCGATGACCAGCCGCTCCCGCGCCGAGAGCACCGAGAGCGCCTCCAGCAGCGTGCTGGTGCGGTCCACCTCCAGCGCCGCCTCCATCGGGTCCTGGGCGTTCAGGTCGGCGATCAGCTCGCCCAGGGTGGAGGCCTCCTCGTCGTCGCGCACGGGCGCGTCCAGCGAGGCCAGCGGGCGCAGCAGCGCCTCGGCGGCGGCGATGCGCTCGGGGTCCTCGCCCAGGTGCTCGGCCAGCTCCCGCGTGGTGGGCGGACGGCCAAGCTGGGCGCCCAGCGCGTTGCTAGCGCGCATCAGGCGGGTGAGCAGCTCGATTACGTGGACCGGCAGGCGGATGGTCCGCCCGTAGTTGAGCACGGCCCGCCCGACCGCCTGGCGGATCCACCAGGTGGCGTAGGTGCTGAACTTGAAGCCCTTGGTGTGGTCGTACTTCTCCACCGCGCGCAGCAGACCCAGGTTGCCCTCCTGGATCAGATCCAGCAGCGGCAGGCCGCGGTCACGGTAGCGCCGCGCCACGGCGATGACCAGGCGCAGGTTGCCCTCGATCATGCGCCGCCGTGCCTCCAGCGCGCGGCGGACCGCCTGGCGTAAGGCGGCTCGCTCCTGCTCGGCGGCACCGTGCAGCCGCCGAGCAGCGGTCCGCCCCTCGGCCATGGCCTGGCCGCAAGCGACCTCCTCCTCAGGGGTCAGCAGCGGGATGCGAACGACCTCCTGCACGTAGAGGCGGACGAGCTGGGCATCCGCATCCTCGGGCGGCTGCTCGCCCAGGAGAGCCGCTTCCGCTGCGGTGTTGGCACGCTGATCGAGTGATTCCATAGATGCTCACAAGGGTACCGGATTCACGCCACCTGCGCCAAGGGATACTGATTTTGGATTTTGGATTTTGGATTTTTGATTCGGGATCGTCCTCAATCCAAAATCCAAAATCCAAAATCACCGGGGGTCCGCCTCACCAAGCGCAAGCCTCGGACCACCGCGCCAGCCGGATACCCCGCGTCTCCAATGCCTGGCGCACGCGCGGGTCGGTCAGCGCCACCAGCTCGCGCTCGCGCCCGGCCGTGTAGCGGGTAGCCGCGGCCAGTTCCGCGTCCGGGTAGCCAGGGTGACACATCAGCTCGGTCAACCCCTCGGGCAGGCGCAGGAGCGCCGCCGCGAGCGCCCGAGCATCGAATCCGTAGCCGAGCGAGATGCCCAGGAAGTGGTGCGCGGTGGGGATGCCGAGTGCCTGTGCCTGGCGCCGCAGCCGCCACGCAGGCGGCAGGAGCAGCAGCCCGCGGGCCAGGTCGCGTGGGTGCCACCCGCGGGGCGGCTCGACCGGGCAGCGCAGGGGCAAGCCATGCGCGGCGGCGAGGCGGAGCGCGGCCGCTCCCACCATCGGGTGGAGGTGGACGTGGTGATGGGCGTTCAGGTGGCTCGGGCGCACGCCGAGCAGCCGGGCGCGGGCCACCTGCGCCTCCAGCTCCCGCTCCAGGTCGTCCGGCTGGACGCGCCCGGCCGCCAGGCGGAGCAGCAGCTCGCCCAGGCTGTGGAAACGGCCGTCGGCGTCTACCAGGGACGGGACCTCCTCGAGCGGGCAAGCCGGCCGGCCGGTGGTCAGGTTGAGGTGCAGCCCCAGCTCCAGGCCCACCTCAGCCGCCTGATGGGCAGCCTGCTCGGCACAGGGAGCGGTGGCGACCAGGCTCGCGCTGCGCACGATGCCCACCAGGTACGCCTCCAGCACCCCGGCGTTCACGCCAGGGCTCAGCCCGAAATCGTCGGCATTCACGATCAGTCCACGCATAGTCAGGGGCCAGGGGCCAGTGGTCAGTGGTCAGCCGTCAGTGGTCAGTGGTCAGCCGTCAGTGGTCAGTGGTCAGTGGTCAGTGGTCAGCCGTCAGTGGTCAGTGGTCAGTGGTCAGTGGTCAGTGGTCAGTGG
>JACQUR010000205.1 GCA_016210245.1 Chloroflexota bacterium | reverse complement strand
TTGGGAGGGAGTTCAGATTTGAGATTGCAGATTTGAGATTGCAGTCTGCACTCTTCAATCTCAAATCTAAACTCCTTCTGGGTCTGTCTTCTGCCCCATCCTGGTCCGTGCGGTTCCCTGCGCACCCCCACCCTCACCCGTCCTCTGCAAGCGCCCTGGCCTGGTCCATCAGGCCAACCACCAGCCGGACGACCGCCTCCGGTCCCTGCCGAGAGGCTTCCAGCGTCCTGGCGCGCAGGCTCTCCCGGTCCATAGACAATACTGCACCACCGCTCACGCCCCGGTCAACCTTATTTAGAGGGAGTGCAGATTTGAGATTGCAGAGTGCAGATTGAAAGAATCTGAACTCTGCAATCTCAAATCTGCACTCCCTGGGTCTTTCGGGGTGGCGCGTGCCTACAGGCCCCGACGCGCTGCCGCGGCTTCGAGCAGATGGCGCACGTCCGGGTCGCGCACGTCGTCAGGGCGGCGGATCTTGATGTGGCGGAGGCGTTTGCCCGTGCCTTCGAGTCGATGGGCAGGGTCCGGCAGATCCACGCCGTCGCCGAACTCCAGGTTGACGTAGGCACGCTGGGGCGAAAGGGCCACGATGATGTCGCGCATGGTGCCGCCCGCCCGGTAATGAATGGCGCTCCAGCCCAGGTGGACGCTCTCCGCCACCTGGGGCATCACCTCCTTCACCAGCGCGCGGAGGTGCTGCACGAGCGTGCGCACTTCCGGGGTGAGCTTCTCCAGAAGGGGCTCAGCAGGATCGGTCATCGGCACTGGCCAACCACTGGTGGCAGAATGCACCGGGATGCTCGTCACTGGACAGTGTAATGCCCGGCCTGGCTGGCCGTCGAGAGCGGGGTAGATTAGGGGTGCCCGTCACGTTCTTGCGGGCGAAGCGTCGGCCTTTCTGGGAGCGTGGGCCTACCTGGGAGCGCAGACATTCTGTCTGCGCGGGCGAGCCGCTCCACGCCCTGTGGCCGACCGGCCCCTGGCGAGCCCGCCCGCGCTCCGCAGGGCCACCGCATCCCCGCCGGCGAGCCGGCGGGGCGCTGAGGGACGGTGCGCGCCGGACCGCCCGGCGCTGCCGCCCGGGCCAGGCCGTGGGCGGGGCCTGGGGGGCCTGGCGGGCGAGGCTGCGGCCGGGGGCGCCGCGGGGAGCGGCGGCGCCCTGGCTGGGCGACGCCTCGCCCGCGGGCGGCTGCGGGGCCTGGGCGGGCTCGCCAGGAGTCGGTGGGCTATGGGGGTGGAGCGGCTCGCCCGCGCAGACAGAATGTCTGCGCTCCCAGGCAGGCCCACGCTCCCAGGCAGGCCGGCGCTTCGCCCGCAAAAACGTGACGGGCACCCCCCGGCCCTCACCCTATTGACAACAACGCGCGCTCGCGCTATGGTTGCGCCGCCGGCTTGTGGCCGGCCCAAGGGAAAAGCAAGCCGAGCCTTCGTCCTGCGGGGCGAAGGGCGGGGGAACCATCTGTGGGGTGAATGCGGCGTCTCCTGGCGGACAGGCGGCGCTGCTAGGGCAACTCTTTCGGCCCGAACCCGTCAGCTAACCTCGTAGGCGGACGAAAGAGGCATAGCGGTCGTGACTGAACGGCCTGAGGCTATGCCCTCAGGCCGTTTTGCTATCCCTGGCGAGTGCGGGAGGGACGTGAGTCTTGGAGCAAGTCCAGCTCGTGGCGCTGGCCATCAGCAAAGCGATCATCGCCAGCCTCGTCATCGTTGGCTGGACGGTCGTTGCCCAGCGCCTGTGGCGTTCGGCCATCCAGCGCATTGCCAACCGGGCGCTGGCCCAGGCGGAGAACCTGCCCCGCGAGCGCCAGCTCAAGATTCAGACCCTGGCCAGCGTGAGCCGGGCCACCGGCGCCATCCTGCTGGGGCTGGTGGGCGGGCTGATGGTGCTCAGCCAGTTCATCGACATCTCGCCCCTGCTGGCCGGGGCCGGGGTGATCGGCCTGGCGATCGGCCTGGGCGCGCAGAGCCTCATCCGAGACGTGATCAGCGGCTTCTTCATCCTGCTGGAGAACCATTTCGGCGTGGGTGACGTGATCCGGGTGAACGACCAGTACGCCGGCGCAGTGGAACACCTGGACCTGCGCCGGACCGTGCTGCGCAACCTGGATGGGTGGGTGGTTACCATCCCCAACGGCGAGATCCGCGTGGTGGCCAACATGACCAAGGAGTGGTCGCGGACGGTGGTTGACGTGGGCGTGGCCTACAAGGAGGACGTCGACCGAGTAGTGGGCGTGTTACAGGAGGTGGGCGACGAGTTGCTGGCCCAGCCGGACGCAGCGCCGCTGCTCCTGGAGCGCCCCCACGTTCTCGGCGTGGAGGCGCTGGGCGAATACCAGGTGACCATCCGTGTGTTGCTGAAGACCCAGCCGACCAAGCAGTGGGAGGTCGGGCGCCGCTATCGCGCCCTGGTCAAGCGGGCGTTCGAGCGCGAGGGGATCGAGATCCCTTTCCCACACCATGTGGTCATCGCTCGCTCGGACGTCACGAGCGCCGACGGCCGGCCCGTGGCGAGCAAGATCGGGCTGTAGATTTGAGATTCCAGACTGCAGATTTGAGATTGCAGATCGAGAAAGAAATCCGTTCTTCAATCTGCACTCTGCAATCTCAAATCTGCAATCCTGCAAATCCCATGTGGAGGAGAAGAGGATGAAACCCAGGCAGCAGGTGCTCACCCTCCAGGGGAGGGACATGGTCCGCGCGGAACTCGACCACCTGCGCACCGTGCGTCGCCCGCAGGTGATCGAACGCCTGCGCCGATTGCGCGAGCAGGGCGCCGGCCAGACCTACGGTGAGTGCCAGGAGGCCAAGGACGAGGGCGCCTTCGTGGATGGTCGGATCCGCGAGCTGGAGGCGCTGCTGGCGGAGGCGGCGGTCGCCCAGAACGGGCCGGCCGGGGCGGTGGCGCTGGGCTCCCGCGTGGTGGTGATGGTGGACGGAGAAGCCATCCAGGAGACGTACACCATCGTCGGCTGCTCTGCCGAGGCCGATTGCCGTTCCCGCCGCATCACCCGCGAGTCGCCCGTGGGGCGGGCGCTCCTGGGTCGCAAGCCAGGCGAGTTGGTCCAGGTCGATACCCCCGCCGGGCCGCTGAACCTGCACGTCCTCGCGGTCAATTGAGCAGGGGTCAGGGGGCAGGCGGCAGGCGGCAGAAAGCAGAAGGCAGAAGGCAGAAGGCAGCGTAACTCCAGATCTCGCTGACCACTGCCTTCTGCCTTCTGCCTTCTGCCGCCTGCCTTCCGCCGCCTGCCGCCGTGCCCACCAGCCTGCCGGGGGTGTACGATTTGGATTGGCAAGGTTGCACGCGCGCTGCGCGCCCCAACCTCCAAATCCAGCATCGAGCGGTCCATGGCAGGTGACCAGCGCTTCATCGCCGACATGAACGTGGGCAAGCTAGCCAAGTGGCTGCGGGTACTGGGCTACGACGCCGCATTCGTCAACCCGATTAGCGACAACGAACTGGTTCGCCGCGGGCTGGAGGAAGGCCGCATCGTGCTAACCAAGGACCGGGGTATTGCTGCCCGCCGCCTGGCGACGCAGGGGCGGCTGCAGGTGCTGCTGGTGCCAGGCAACCGCGTCGAGGAACAACTCCGCTTCGTGGTCCGCACCCTGGACCTGGACCAGCGCGGGCGCACTTTCACCCGCTGCATCCAGTGCAACGTACCCCTGGAGGCCGTGGAGCGCGAGGCGGTGCGCGGCCTGGTGCCGCCCTACGTTTTCACCACCCAGCGCCGCTTCAGCCGCTGCCTGCGCTGCCACAAGCTCTACTGGCCTGGCACCCACTGGGAGCGCATGCGCGAGCGGCTCCAGATCGAGTGCTGAGTGCTGAGTGCTGAGTGGAGTCCGCACCTCCTGGCACTCGGGACTCGGCGCGAGCGCTATGACCGCTTCCTCAACCAAAGCCAAGGTGAAACCCTCATGGTTTGGCTTGGTGAAGGGGACGTTCACCACGAAGCCACGGAGTCACGGAGTCTTCTTAGAAAAAGCTCCGTGTCTCCGTGGCTCCGTGGTGAACGCTCCTCTCCTTGCTCGATAATGGGACGTGGGGAGGGCGCGCCGGGTTGCGCGCACGGGAGAATAATCATGAACGAGCGCGTAAGCGTAGATCCTCGGATCTGCAGCGGCAAGCCATGCATCCGAGGCACCCGCATCATGGTGAGGAATATCCTCGGGATGATCGCAGGGGGCTATACCGTCGAAAGGATCCTTGAAGCCTACCCGGAGCTGACCCGTGACGACGTCGTGGCAGCCCTTCATTACGCCAGCCGTGTCATAGACGAGGAGAAGGTTATCCTGTGATGCCCGCGGGCTTCCTCTGGGGCACCGCCACCGCTGCCCACCAGGTGGAGGGGGGCAACGAGAACAACGATTGGTGGGACTGGGAGCAGACCACGGGGCACATCAAGGATGGCTCCCGCTCTGGCCTGGCGTGCGACCACTTCCGCCGCTACCAGGACGACTTCCAGCTCCTGGCCGACCTGGGCCAGAATGCCCATCGGCTGTCCATCGAGTGGAGCCGCGTGGAGCCGCATCCGGGCCAGTTCGACGCCGAGGCGCTGGCCCACTATCGGCGCGTGCTCGAAACCATGCGGGCGCTGGGCCTGGAGCCTGTGGTCACCCTGCATCACTTCACCAATCCGCGCTGGCTGGCCCAGCAGGGCGCCTGGACCCGCCCCGAGGTGGTGGATGCCTTCGGGCGCTTCGTCGAGCGCGTGGTACGGGCCTACCGCGACCTCGTGCGCTTCTGGATCACGGTCAACGAACCCAACATCTACGCGAGCCTGGGGTTCGCCACGGGCGAGTGGCCGCCGGGCGCTCGTGACATGCTCCTGGCGTTCCGGGTGCTGCGCCACATGGTCCTGGCCCACGGGCGCGCCTACCAGGTCATCCACCGCGAGCAGCCCGAGGCGCGGGTCAGCCTGGCGCACCACCTGCGCGTCTTCGATCCCGATCGCCCGGCTCATCGCCTGGATATCTGGACGGCGCGGGCGCGCGACGCGCTGTTCAACCGCTCCATCCTGGTGGCGCTGCGCGATGGCCGCCTGCGCCCCCCCCTGGGCTGGGGCGAGCGCATCCCGGAGCTGGTGGGCAGCCTGGACTACGTGGGGGTGAATTACTACTCGCGCGACCGCCTGGCCTTCGACCCGTTGAGCCCGCACCGCTTGTTCGCGCGGGAGGTGCGGCGTGAGTGCCCCCGCAACGCGTGCGGCTGGGAGATCTACCCCGAGGGGCTCTACCGCGTGGTCCGACAAGCGGCGGAGTTTGGCCCGGTGCTGATCACCGAGAATGGCACCGCCGATCAGGACGACGAGCTGCGCCCGGCCTACCTGCTGAGCCACGTGCGCCAGCTTGGCCAGGCGGTCCAGGATGGGCTGCCGGTCCTGGGCTACCTGCACTGGTCGTCCATGGACAACTTCGAGTGGGCACAGGGCTTCCGCATGCGCTTCGGACTCGTCCACGTCGACTTCGCGACCCAGGAGCGGCGGGTCAAACCGAGCGGTGAGCTGTACGCCCGCATCTGCCGCGCGGGCGGCCTCACCCCCGACCTGCTGGCCCTGGCCGAGGCCCGCTCCGCATGAGCTTGCAGGACGCACGGCGATTCAGGGTCTTGCGAAGTACTTCCAGGCTCATCCCAGCCCGCGTCTCTTGACGCAGGCTGTTCCTGGAATATCATGGCTCCAGCCTTCGCCCCACGGTGGAGGCCGATGGACTGACTGGGAGAATTGCCGAGATGGACCAACGACTGGCCCGGGCGAAGGCCGACGAGATCCTGGCGCGCGCCTACCACGACGCGGCGTTCCTGGAACAGTTGATCCGCGACCCCAGAGGCGTCCTGTTGGCGGCCGGGGTGCCCGCGGCGGAGATCGATGACGAAGCTATCAAGCAGGCCAGGGCCGAGCGCGGCGACGTGGAGGGCTACACCTACACAGTGTCCTGGCTCACGTGCTGCTGCATCCGCACTTCATGTTGCCTCCAGTTCTCCTAGCCGCGATCGGCCAACAGGGACTATCCCCCGACGGAACCGAAGGCACGTTGCTGCCGGCCGTGCTCGAGATCTGCGGAACCGACGCTGCGCGAGCCGCCGGCTGGTACGTGGCGTCCAGCCCGAATCCAGCCCAGGCGTGGATCTGGGTTCGCAACGATCGCGTGGCGCCTCCCCAGCAGGGCTGGAAGCTGCACCTCTCGGCTGCCCTGCCCGCGGCGACCGAGGTGCTGCGGCGCGCGCTGCCGGTCCTGCTGGCCGAGGACGCCAGTTTCAAGGTGGCCGTCTCGCTCCAGGCGATCGAGCGGCTCAACGACGGCGCGCACGGGCTCAGCCAGGTCGGGAAGTTCCTCACGGTCTATCCGAACGATGACGCCCAGGCGGTGCGGCTCGCGGTCGCGCTGGACACCGCCACGCGCGGGCTGCCCGGCCCGGCCATCCCCTCGGACCATCCCCTGAACCCTGGCAGCCTGGTGTACTACCGCTACGGCAGCTTCGGCGAGCGCCACCTCCAGACCCCCAGCGGCTACCTGGTGCCCGCCCTCAGCACCCCGGATGGCACGCTCGTGCCAGATCAGCGCCTGCCGGTCTACCGGGCGCCGGCCTGGGCGGTCGACCCCTTCAGCGCCGCGGGCGTCGCGGTTGAGGCGGTCGCGAACCCGCTCGTCGGCCGGCGCTACCTGATCGTCTCCACCTTGCACCGCTCGCCGCGCGGTGCGGTCCACCTGGCCGCGGACCTGGCGGGTCGGCGACGCTGTGTGCTCAAGCGGGCCAGCCGCCACGCCCAGGTGCAACGGGACGGGCGCGACGCGCGCGACCGGCTGCGCTACGAGGCCGAGGTCCTCGCGCGCCTGGTCCCCGATCCCCGCTTCCCGGCCGTGTACGGCCTAGTCGAACAGGAGGGCGACCTGTTCCTGGCCCTGGAGGACGTGGAGGGCGAGACCCTGGCCGCGCACGTGGGCCGGCTGGCGGACCAGGGGCGCCACGCCTCCAGCCAGCAGGTCGTCGCCTGGGGGCGCGAGCTGGCCGCGCTGCTCGGCACGGTCCACGCCCAGGGCCTGGTCTACCGCGACCTGAAGCCGCCGAACGTCATCGTCGCCCCGGATGGGCGGCTGCGGCTGGTGGACTTCGACATCGCGGAGCCGCCCCTGGCCGGGGCTCCTCGCTACGGCCTCGGCAGCCGAGGCTACATGTCTCCGCAACAGGCCGCCGGCCAACCTGCTCGCTTCGTCGACGATGTCTACGCCCTGGGCGCCGTGCTCTTCTTCACCGCGACCGGCGCCGATCCAACCCTGGCCCCGCACCCGTTCGGGCTGCTGCAGCGCCCCCTGGCGCTGCTGCACCCGGGCCTCGGGCCAGGGCTGGAGCAGGCGATCGCCCGCTGCCTCGATCCGGACCCAGCCGCCCGCTACCAGACGATGGCTGAGGTCACGGCCGTCCTGGCGGCTGCGGATACGGGCGCCCCGGCCGGGCCCATCCCATTCGGCGCTGAGCCCGCGCTCGAGCCCGAGGCGGAGGCACGGCGCCGCTGCCGCGCGCTGGCGCAGCGGCTGGGCGATGCGCTCTGCCAGGCGGCGCAGCCCGCGCCAGACGGACGCGGCCTGGTCTGGCCGAGCACCTTCCTCGGCCCACGCCCGGTTCAGTCCCGCGACCTCTACCACGGCACGGCCGGGGTCGTGCTCGCGCTGGCGGAGCTGGTCGCGGAGCTAGACGATCCAGCGCACCGCGCGGTGCTGGCCGAGGGGGTACGCGGGCTGGCCGCGCCGCCCCCGGCCGGCGCACCGCTCCTGCCCGGGCTCTACACCGGCGAGGCCGGGGTGGGCGCCGCGCTGCTACGCGCCGGCCAGGTGCTGGGCGATGCTGGGCTGGTCGCCGCGGCCGTCGAGCGGGGCCGCTGGGTCGCGGCCCAGCCGTATGACTCGCCGGACCTGGTCGTCGGTGCGGCCGGGCGGCTCCGCTTCCACCTGCTGCTGTGGGACGAGACCGGCCAGGCGGAGCCGCTGCGCCACGCCGTCGAGGCCGGCCAGGCCCTGCTGGCTGCGGCCGAGCACGCGGGCGAGGGTGGGCTGCGCTGGCGCATCCCGCCCGGCTACGACGACCTCAGCGGCTCGGCCTTCTTCGGCTACGCCCACGGCGCGGCCGGCATCGCCGACGCGCTGCTCGACCTCTACGAGGCCACTACCCAGGAGCGATTCCTCGCCGCGGCGCAGGGCGCCGGGCGCTGGCTGGCACGCCACGCCGTGCCAACGCTGGACGACGGCAGCGGCCTGGGCTGGCCGACGGCCGAGGGCGCCCAGGTGTTCCGCCCTTTCTGGTGCTACGGCGCCCCTGGCATTGGCGCGTTCTTCCTCCACGCCGCCCAGCTTGGCGCCCTGCCAGAGGCGCTCGACTACGCCAGCCGCGCGGCGCGCGCCGCCGCGCGGGCAGGGCGCCCGGGCAACCCGACCCGCTGCCACGGCCTGGCCGGCACCATCGAGTTCCTGCTGGACGTGTTCCAGGCGACCGACGAGCCTGCCTACCTGGCCGAGGCCCGCTCGCTGGTCCGCCTGCTGGAGGCCTTCGCCCAGGAGCAGGAAGGCACGCTGCGCTGGTCCTCGGATGCCCCGGAGGTCTTCACCCCGGACTACATGGTGGGCTACGCTGGCGTCGCGCTGTGCCTGCTGCGGCTGAGCGCCCCGGAGCGCCTTCCGCCCCAGGTCAGCCGCCGCGGGTTCCGTCGAGGCGCGGGGCCGCCACGTTGGCCGCCAGCGCGCGCAGGATCGTCTTGACCTGGAAGGGCGCCAGTCCCGGGTGCTTGCCCAGGATCCGGGCGATGATGCCGGCCAGGTGGGGCGCCGCGCAACTGTTTCCGGTCGTGGTGATCCACTGCCCGTGCAGCCAGGCCACGCGGACTCCGATGCCGGGCGCGACGAACTCCACCGGCGGGCGCGGGTTGTAGTAGTAGAGGTACGGGTCGTAGGGGTCCTTCACGTCGTGGGAGGCGACCGAGACCACCGAGGCGTACAGAGAGGGGAAGCTCGGGATGGGCATGTTGTTGGCGGCCGCCACCAGGATGACGTTGCGGAAATAGGCCAGGTCGGCCAGCTCGTGCAGCATCCCGAAGAAGTCCTTCCTGGTCGTGCCCAGGCTCAGGTTGCAGACGTGCATCCCGTGCTCGATCGCCCAGCGCAGGCCGGCCAGGAAGACGGGGCCGCGGCCGGAGAGTCCCGGCCCGAGCACCTTGACGCTGTACAGCTCGCACTCCGGGGCCACGGCGCGGATGATGCCCGCGCACGCGGTCCCGTGGCCGAAGGCATCGGCGTGCGGCGCGGTGTCGTAGGTCAAACCGTCGGGGCCCTCGCCAATGGCCACATACCCACCGACTCGACCGCCCACGGCCGGGTGTGCGGCGTCGATCCCGCTGTCGATCACTGCCACCTTGACGCCCTGGCCGGTGCTGGTCTCCCAGGCCCACTCCCGCGTGATCTCGTCCAGGTGCGGGATCGCCTGGAGTGGCAGCAGGTCCGCCGCGACGCGCAGGCCCCAGGCAGGTGGCCGCTCGATCATGGCGTCATCCCCCAGCCGCCCAGCAACTCCGGCCGGCTGCGCAGGTAGTCGGCGAAGCTGTGCAGGATGCCCTGGCACGCCTTCAGCTCGCGCTCGCCCTGGCGGGCGACCTCGCGGACCAGTTGGGCCAGCTCGAGCGACTGGCGAAAGGCCGGGTCGTCCTCGATCTGCCGGGCATACGCGCCCAGCCGCTCCTGGAGCCCCCGCGGCCGCGCCTCCGGGCCTCTGGTGAGCGACTCCAGCACCTCACCGATCAGCGCTGCGAGGCTGCGGTGGGTGCGCGATTGCTCGATCGCGACCGCGGCCTGGTTGGCGAAGAGCCCCAGCACCTCCATGTCTGTGGCGCTGAACGCTGGCGCCCCCTCCTTGTCCAGCAGCTCGAGCACGCCGATGACCTGCTCCTCGTAGAACAGGGGGACGCACAGGATGCTCTGCGGCAGGTAGCCGATCATCTGGGCGATGTCGGAGGCCTGGCGCGGGTCGCTGCGGGCATCTGCCACCGCCATCGGCTGGCCTGTCGCCGCCACGAGCCCTGCGATGCCGTGGCCCACCGGCATGCGCAGCCACCTGACCTCGTTCGCCTTCTCGCCGAGCGCGACCGCGACGCTCATCTCCTGTCCGCCCGGCTCGAGCAAGAAGAGCGAAGCGGCCCGGGCTGCGATCACGCGCGCCGCGGTCCTGACGACCATCTCCAGCAACTGCACGTGAGTCGACGGC
Organism: Chloroflexota bacterium; assembly: GCA_016210245.1. Taxonomy (GTDB): domain Bacteria; phylum Chloroflexota; class UBA6077; order UBA6077; family JACQUR01; genus JACQUR01. The sequence goes on along the minus strand of JACQUR010000205.1, from coordinate 6,232 downwards.
ATGGCGATGCGCGCCGCCGTGGCTGCGAGGCTCAGCCCCTCCCGCAGGTCGTGCGCCAGGTGCTGGTCCTCGAGCTGGCGATGCAGGCGCTCGATCTGCTCGGCCTGCTGGGCGATCGTCGCCTCGGCTCGTGCCAAGGCCTCCCGGTCCTGCGCCTGAGCGCCGTGCTCCATGGCCTCCCCCTCTTTCCGTTTCGGCCAGCTCGTCAGAATAGCAGTTTGCGCCCCAGCCGAACCAGGGACGCGGGCCGCCGCCACGACGGTGCAACTCCTCGGCCACCCAGGAGGGGGCCTGTCCTGGTCAGGAAAAGCCCAGCACGGGGGGACAAGTCAACGCCGACGCGGGTGGCGAAGGCCGCTCATGCTCGCTGCGGCGCTACTCGGCAGTCCCCCTGGTGCGCCCCCCGCCCGCCGACTGCCAGTTCGCGCCGAGCACGGCCAGGCCGGCCACGGCCAGGGCGATGGCCCCCAGGAACATGCCCTCGTAGCCCGACCACTCGATGATCAGGCCCCAGAGGAACCCGGCGCTTCCCCAGGCAATCTGGAAGGCCGCGGTAAAGGTTGCCAGGGCGGCGCCGCGGCGATGGCGCGGGGCCAGGTCGACGGCCAGCGCCATGATGGCCGGGTTGGCCAGCGAGGCGCCCCCTGAGAAGATGGCCCCGCCGAGCACGAGTGGGAGGAGCGTATCCGCCGCCAGCATGAGGGCGAGGCCCAGGGCCGCGAGCGCGAAGCCCACGCCGATCATGGGCGCCCGGCCCCATCGATCGGAGAAATGCCCCAGCGCCCGGGCGCCAACCATGCTGGCCCCACTGGCCAGGAAGAAGAGCGTCAGGCCGTCGATGCCGCGCGCTCGGGCGTAGAGCGCGATGTAGATGTTGGTGATCGGCTGCGCGGCCACGAGCAGGAAGAGCAAGACGGAAGGCAGCAGGACGCGCGGCTCGAGCAGGCTTGCCCAGAAGCCGAGCCCAGGCTCGGCGCGGCGGACGCGCGGCGCCTCGTACACCAGGGCCGCGGCGGCTACCGCGGCGAAGCCCAGCAGGCCGGACAGCACGCAGACCCACGAGAAACCCCGGGCTGCAAAGAGCCCCAGGCCCACGGGCGGCGTCAGCGCCATGGCCAGGCCGGGCATCATGCTGAAGTAGCCCAGTGCTTCCCCGCGCCGGCTCGCTGGCGTCGAGTCGACGGCGATCACGATCCCCGCCGTGTTGATGGCTGCCCAGCCCAGACCCTGCACGACGCGCGCGACCAGCAGCGCGGCCAGGCTCGGCACGAGGTAGGTGAAGCTCGAGGCCGCCAGGGCCAGCGCGCCCAGCAGGTAGATCCCGCGCGCGCTCCAGCGATCGACGCCCTGCCCCAGAAACGGTCGCGTGGCGAAGGACGAGATGCTGAAGGCGACGATGGTGATCCCGACGAAGGCCGGCGTCTGGCCGACGCCGGTCAGGTAGAGTGGCAGCACCGGATCCAGCATGACGCCGTTGCCATAGCTCAGGAACTGCGCGGCGCACACGAGCACGTAGGGGAGGCTCCAGAACGGCTGGCGGCCGGTCCCTTCCCACTGGGACGCTGCTTGCCGGATAGGTCCTGCTTGCTCAGCCACGCTGTCTTCGGGCCTCCAGGAGGGGGCGGATTGTCGGGGGAATCGCGGAGGGGAGTCGCCGGAGGCGAGTCACCGAGTTGGGGCGGTTGCCCCAAGGATAGCCAGCAGCACCGAGGCTTGCAAACAGGACGGCAGGCTCGGTAAGGTGGGGGCATGTACGTCAACCGCATCGAGCTCTCCTTCGACGCCGGGCACCGGCTGCTGGACTACCCGGGCAAGTGCGCAGCGCCCCACGGACACACGTACCGGGCGGAGGTGTTCGTGGCGGCGCGGGAGCTGGACGCGCTCGGGCTGGCGCTCGACTTCGCGGCGCTGAAGAGGCGCATGAAGGCATGGGTGGACGAGTACTGGGATCACGCCTTCCTGCTGAATGACCGCGACACGGCCCTGGTAGGGGCCCTGGGCGCGCTGCCGGAGAGCAAGCTCTACCTCTTTCGGGGCGTCAATCCCTCGGCCGAGGCGATGGCGCAGCAGCTCTTCGAGGTGGCGCGGCGGCAGTTCGGTGACCTCGTCCGCAGTGTCCGGATCTGGGAGTCGCCCGGGCAGTACGCCGAGTTCGTCCCGGATGGCACGCTGCTGCCCTGCGCCCTCCAGGAGGAGGCGCTGCCATGAGACGGCTCGGGCTGGTGCTGCTCTCGGGCGGCCTGGATTCGACTACGGTTGCCGCCCTGGCCCGGCGGCAGGGGTACGAGCTGCTGGCGGTGACGGTCCACTACGGCCAGGCGCACCGCCGCGAGATCGAATCGGCCCGCCTGGTGGCCCGGGCGCTGGGGCTCCAGCACCGCGTGGTGGACGTGTCCTTCTTCAAGGAGCTGGCCTGGTACTCGGCGCTCACCCAGCCCGAGCGGTTCGCCCTCCCGGCCGACCGAGCTCCAGCGGCGATGGCCCAGGACATCCCGCTCACCTACGTCCCGCTGCGCAACACCTTCTTCCTGACCCTGGGCGCGGCCCTGCTGGAGAGCGAGGCGCTCCACGCCCTGGAGGTCCAGGGCACCCCGCCTGCGGAGCTGGAGGCGCGCATCTTCATCGCCGCCAACGCCATCGACTACAGCGGCTATCCCGACTGCCGGCCTGAGTACTACGGCGCGGTGGTGGAGGCGCTGCGCCTGGGCAGCAAGCTGGGTACGCAGTACGGCGTGCCGCTGCGCATCGAGACCCCCCTGATCGACAAGACCAAGGCGGACATCGTGCGCCTGGCCGTGGAGGTTGGCGCGCCGCTCCAGCTCACCTGGAGCTGCTACGAGGGCGGGACGCGCCCCTGCGGGCGCTGCGATAGCTGCCTGCTGCGCGCGAAAGGCTTCCAGGAGGCAGGGCTGCCGGACCCTGCTCTGGCGGTGGGGTAGCCATGCTGAAGCTGAGTCGCCTCCCCAGCGGCGAGCCGGAGATCTTCGCCTCCATCCAGGGCGAAGGCGCGACGGCGGGCGTGCCGAGCGTGTTCGTGCGACTGTCGTTGTGCAATTTGAGGTGTTCCTTTTGTGACACAAGGACTACCTGGGACTGGGACAGGTACGATCCGAAGCAGGAGATCATTACGATCGACGCTGCTGATATCGTGCATCGCGTCGAGCAGGCCGGCCCCCGCAACGTGGTCATCACCGGCGGCGAGCCCTTGCTCCAGCAGCGGGAGCTGGCCGGCCTGGCGAGCGAGCTCAAGGCGAGGGGCATGCGCATCGAGGTGGAAACTAACGGGACGGTCAAGCCCGAGGCGCCCCTCGCCGCGTTGATCGACCAGTGGAACGTCTCTCCAAAGCTGGCGCACTCCGGCAACAGCCCGGAGCGGCGGGAGGTGCCGGCCGCCCTCCAGTGGTTCGCCGCGCAGCCCAGCGCCTCCTTCAAGTTTGTGGTCGTGGGCCCGGGTGACCTGGAGGAGGTCGAGACGCTGGTGGCCCGCTACGGGGTACCGACAGAGCGAGTGCTGCTGATGCCCGAGGGGACAGACACGGCCACGCTGGTCCAGCGCTCGCGCTGGCTGGCCGAGCGCTGCGTGCAGACCGGCTTCCGCTATGGCCCGCGGTTGCACGTGTTTCTGTGGGGGGACGAGCGGGGGCGATGATGCACCGCCCGATCCCCGGGATCGCTGGAGCTGCGGGACCACCCCTCAGCCCCCATCCCGTTGACCAGCTTATCCGCGAACTCGTTCGGACTGGCCATGCCGCGACTCCGGCTGAGATCGACCAGATCCTCGAGCGGATGGCGACGGCGCGCTTTGACCCGCGCGTCGTGCCAGTCCCGCTTGCGTATCGCGGTTGGACCTACCTGGGCCGTGCCGTTGGCGCTCGTGAGCCTTCTTCATTCCTACACCTCGTGCGACGGGTGCTCGACGATCGGGAATGGGCGGTGGGCACGACAGAGCAAGCGTATGAGCAAGACTTGAGAGGAGCAGCCCGTGACCCGTCTACGCGGTTGGCCGTTTATGAGCGGCGCGGGGGCACTATTGCCGCAGCGGTGGCGCCCAACACCCTGCCGGCCAGCCGCCTCGGGCCCCAGGCCAAGCCGCTGATCCTCGTGGTTTTCTCCGCGGATCGTGGTATCCTCATAACAGGGTACCAGGTGGCGAGTCTGGCGGGGCACATGCCGAGTGGAGCGCGATGGCTCAGGTAAGCGACGCCGTACATCAAGAGATCGAGCGCCTGTTGGAGCGGCTCACAGAGCGCTGGCAGCACCTCCCCGAGGTCGCTGCGGAGATCGACCGCTGGGACCTGATCGACCAGTTGAACTTCACCGAAGAGTGGCCGCTCGAAGAGGACCGCCTGGCCGATCTGGAATGCTACGCGGCCCAGGGTATCTTGCAGCCGGACCAACTCGCACGCTACCAGGCGCTGAAGGAGTTGATTGCCAGGAATCAGCCTCTCCTGCGCCGGATCATGGAGACTTGAGGGTTCTGCGCTCGGCCACCCTCACCCGCTGGTCGCCGTCTCCAGAATAGCAAGTTCCTTCCGTCCAGCATCCAGGCGCGCCCGCACCCCGATCGGCAGGGTGGCCAGGTGGCGACCGTGGCCGATGGGCAGGCCGTAGAGGGTGGGCTTGCCCAGCGGCACGAGCAGCTCCTCCAGCACGTCCTCCACGCTGAGATTGGACGGGAAGCTCGGCTCCAGGCGGCGCGGGCCGCAGCCGGCGAGTTCGCCGATGGCGAAGCCGGCCGCCTGGTGCAGCTTACCCGCCCGCAGGAGCTGGCTCAGGCAGGCGTCCAGGCAGTGCGGCTCCTCGTCCACGTCCTCCAGGAACAGGATCCTGCCGCGGGTGTCGATCTCCTCCGGTGTGCCCAGGCTGTTCGCCACGAGCGCGAGGCAGCCGCCCACTAACTCGCCCTCCGCCTCGCCGGGCACCAGGCACTCCAGCCAGGGATCGTCCGGGTTGGGAGCCAGGGGGCCGAGGGGCTCCTGGCCGCACACCGCCCGGCGCAGCGCTTCCATCGTATAGGGGGATGGCTCCGGCCGGGCCAGGCTGATCACCATCGGGCCGTAGAAGGTAACCAGGTTGCAGCGGCGGGCGAGGGCCAGGTGGAGCTGGGTGATGTCCGAGAAGCCGATGAACACCTTGGGGTGCTGGGCGATACGCTCGAAGTCCAGGTAGTCCAGGAGGCGCACGCTGCCGTAGCCGCCGCGCAGGCACATGATCCCATCCACCTCGGGGTCCAGGAAGAGCCCCTCCAGGTCCTGGGCCCGCTCGCGGTCGGTCCCGGCCAGGTAGCCGTGGCGGGCGCGGGCGTGGGGGGCCAGCTTCACCCGGAAGCCCATCTGCTCCAGCACGGCCAGGCCGCGGCTCAGCTCGCTGCGCTTGAACAGCGGACTCGCCGGGGCGCACAGGCCCAGGGTGGCGCCAGGCTGGAGGCGGGGTGGCTTGATCATGGAGTGGGCAGTCGGCAGTCGGCAGTCGGCAGCATATCTCCGGGTCCCCCTGGCCCCTGGCCCCTCGGCAGTATAGCGCATTGCTCCCAATGGGGTGGGGCAGTAGAATGCGCCGCTATGTCCGGCCGCGGGCTCTCAGCGCCAGACGACCAGCCGACCATCTTCCGCGGGCTGCCTCCCCAGGAGGTCGCGGAGCTGCTGCGTCGCTCCAGGCTCCGCCGCGCGGCAGTGGGCGAGATCCTCTTCCACCAGGGCGATCCGCCGGGCAGCGTGTTTATCGTCCGCAGCGGCTCCATCAAGCTGAGCCTGCTCTCCGAGGACGGCCAGGAGACGGTGCTGGCGCTGGCGCAGGCGAGCGACGTGGTGGGCGAGATGTCGGCGCTGGATGGCCAACCCCGCTCCGCCACCGCTGTGGTCGTGGAGGCGGGCGAGGTGGGGGTCCTCCCACGAGACGACTTCCTCGACTATCTGCACGCCTCCGCCCCGGCCTGCTTCCGCCTGCTGCGCCTGCTGGTGGCCCGCCTGCGCAGCACCAACGAGCAGGTGGCCGACCTGGTCTTCGCCGACCTGCACGCCCGCGTGGCTCGCAAGCTCCTCCGCCTCTCGAGCCGCGCCCCGGCCACCCTGCAGCTCACCCAGGAGGAGCTGGCCCAGATGGTCGGCTCCAGCCGCCAGCGGGTCAACCAGGTGCTCCGCTTCTACCAGGACCAGGGCTACCTCTCCCTCGCCCCCCACCGCATCACCGTGCGCGACCCGGACGGGCTGCTGTCGGAAGCGCTGCTCTAGCG
>JACQUR010000193.1 GCA_016210245.1 Chloroflexota bacterium | reverse complement strand
GTGGTATTGGCTGGCGCGTGGTGATGGGCTGCTCCCACATCGGTGGGGTCGAGCCTGGCGCCTGCACCCAACGGGTGCTGGCGCCAGGCTCGACCCCACCGATGTGGGATCAGCCCATCACCACGCGCCAGCCAATACCACTGGCCCTTGCCAAAGCTGCCTAGCTCTCGCTATGATGGCGCGGAAAGATGACCCCTCTCGCGCGGTCTGGCTTTGGCGAACCTGAGGTGAGTCGCAGCTTGGTTCGTTCCTCCGCGGGTGCGATCTCTCCGCAGGCTGGGGGAGAGCAAGTGATCGTCGCCAGTGCGTCGGTCGGCGTGCAGCGTAAGCACGTGATCGGCTGCTCCAAGTCCGGCCTGCGGGTTTCGCTGCACGAGCATGCCCGGCAGATCGTCCTGCGCGGCCGGGCGGACCCGCTCCTGCTCTACCTGGCCATCGGTGGCGCGCTCGGCCTCGGGCTGCTGGCCTCGATCCTGCGCTCGCCGGCGCAGGGGCTGGTGAGTTCCTTTGTCTTCTCCATCCTCTTCTCGCCCATCCTGCTCTTCCTGATCTACTCGACCCTGCGCCTGCGCACCCATTGCGTGATCAGCAAGCCGGAGGGAGCGGTCTTCATCCTCGAGCGCTCCTACGGCCGGCAGCAGGCCGTCACGATTCCGCTGGCCGACCTGACCGGTATCGTGGTCACCACGCGCTCGCAGTTGCCCATCGTGGGCAGCCCGGATTCATATTCGGTCTACCTGGAGACGGACAAGCTGCGCTACCTGGTCCTGGTGGGCTACGACGAGGGGGCGGTGCAGCGGATCGCCGAGCGCCTGGCGGGCGCGCTCGAGTTGCCAGTCACGCTCCTGGGCTTCGACGACCCGGCCAGCGGCGTGCAGGTGCCCGGCCGCTTGCTGACCACCACGGCCGCGCTCTACCTGGCGCCGCCTCTGGTGGCCATTGCGGCCATCTACTTCGGGTTCCACGAGGTCTCCCAGCCGGACCGGCTCATGATCACCTCGCTCGGCGCCATCGTCGTCTCACAGCTCGGCGCCATCCTCGCCTTCGCCTACTTCCGCACCCACGAGCCCCGCGACGGATAGAGAGAAGTGCTCAGCGATCAGCCCTCAGCAGCGGTGCTGCTGAGGGCTGATCGCTGAGCACTGAACATCACTCGTACCGCAGCGCGTCGACCACGTCGAGTCGCGCCGCCCAGCGAGCGGGCAGCAGGCCGACGAGGGGTGCCAGCAGCAGCGCGACGCCGACGGCCATGCCCAGCAGGCGCCACGGCGCCACCAGTTCCATCGCGGCGCCGCTGATGAACTCAGTCGAGGCCACGAACAGCGCTTCCAACCCGAGGCCGAGGGCGATCCCAAGGCTGCCTCCGACCAGGCCAGTACACAGCGCCTCGCCCAGGACCACCCGGACCACCTCGCCCCGCTTCGTCCCGACCGCGCGCAGGATGCCGATCTCGCGCCGGCGCTCGAGCACGCTGGCGAAGAGCGTGTTGGCAATCGCCAGCCCGGAGACGAGGATCGCGATCGCCACGAGCCCGTCCATCAGTTGGTAGAACGACTCGTAGTAGCCCCGCAGCTCCTGCCAGAACTCGCGATTGGAGCGGACCAGCAGGTTGGTCGAGCTGCCCAGGCGGTCGAGGATCGCCTGGCGGACCGCCTCGACGCGGGCTGGATCGGCGACCAGGAGCGCGACGTTGGTGCTCGTCTCGTCGTTCCAGGCGCGCACGTAGTCCTGGCGATCCAGCTCGATCGTGCCGCCGAAACCGGACACGTCCTGCAGGATGCCGACGATCCGGAACGCCTGCTCGCCGGATGGGCTCGGGAGCTTCAGGGTGTCTCCCAGCCCCAGGCCGAGTCGGCGGGCGATGGCCGGCGAGATCAGGCTCGCCCCGCCCCGCTCGAGCGCGTCGACCGCCGCCGGCCAGCTCCCGGCCTCGAGCGGCATCTCCGAGTACTGGCGCAGCAGCCGGTGGTCGAAGACCTGGAGGAACGCCGGCTCGCCGTCACCCAGCACGATCCGCCCCATCTTCTGGGGGCTGGCCAGCCTGACCCCGGGCACCGCTTCGAGCGTCCTGACCAGCGCAGGATCCATCTCGACCTGCGCCCCGATCCCGACAAAGGAGGTGCTGACGTTCAGGTCCCAGCCCACGGCCTTCTGGTACCAGCGGTCGAACGTGGCCTGCTGCGAAACCCCCATCCCGCCGATGCCGACCATGAACATCAGGCTGACCATCAGCGCCGCGGCGGTGGCGGCCGCCCGCCGCGGTTGGCGGACGAGGTTGTCGGAGGCGAGCCGCCCCGTGACACCGAAGAGCGCCACCTGCAGGGGCCGCAGCAGGCGGCGGTTGGCCGCTGGCAGCGCCACCGGCAACAGCACCACCACCCCCAGCAGCACCGCCGCGGCCAGGGCGCCCCAGAGCCGAAGCAGCGGCAGCGGCAGCATCCCCTCCCGCGGCCAGGTGGCGAAGATCGTCGCGGCTGGGGCCGCGATCAGCGCCAGCCCGGCGAGGGCGCGCGCCAGGCCGTGAGTCTCCTGGCCATTCACCTGGACGTCGTCCGGACGCATCGCCTCGACCGGGCTGATCGCCACTGCCTCCCGCGCCGGCCCGTACGCAGCCAACACCGAGACGCCCAGGCCGATCACCAGGGCGACGACGACGTCCCCCAGGCCCAGCACCACCTGGCTCGCCTGGATGCCGTAGACCACCAGGAAGCGGCCGGTCATCTGCTGGGCCATCGTGCTGGCGAGCCCGTACCCCCACAGCAGACCCAGGCCGGCGCCGGCGAGGCCCATCGTCGCCGCCTCGCTCAACACCAGCCACAGCGCCTCGCGCCGCCGCAGCCCGAGCGCGCGCAGGATCGAGAGGTCGCGCCGCCGCTCGGCCACCCCCATGGCCACGTTGGTGTAGACAATGAAGGCGCCAGCGAAGAGCGAGACCGCGCTGGCAAAGGTGAGCGTGAACACGATCGAGTCGAGCAGCTTCTGCATGTCGCGGGAGCGCTCGAGCGGCGTTCCGACGCGCGCCCGCCCGTTCAGCCGCTGCCCGATTGCCTGCTCGACGCTCTCCGGGCGCGCGCCCGGGGCGACGAGCAGGTCGATCGTGTCCAGCTTGCCGGCCTTGCCGAAGAGCTGCTGGGCGCGCCCGAGGCGGATGGCGCCGAAGGGGCCGAGCGATCCACGCACCGTGCCGCCGGTTTCGAACACGCCGACGACCTGTAGCTCGCTGTAGCCCGTGGTCGCCAGCAGCTTCACCCGGTCGCCGAGCTGGAGCCCGAGCCCGCCGGCCAACTCCGCGCTGACCGCCAGCTCGTCGTCGCCGGCCGGGAGCTGGCCGGCCGTGAGGTGGTAGTCGCGGATCAGCGTATCCTGCCCCGGGTCGATGCCGTAGATGGTGGCGACCGTCTGCTTCTGCCCGAACAGGACCGGCGAGCCGCTGGACACCGCGGGAACCGCCGCCCGCACCCCCGCGACGGCCCGCACCTCGTCGAGCAGCTCGATCGGGAAGCCCTGGCCGGCGCTCGCGGTCACCTGCAGGTCGGCCCGGCCGGCCACGCCTTCGAGCATGGACTGGTAGCTCGCCATGATCGCGCCGTTGGTGAGCGCGACCGCGACCACCATGGTGACGCCCAGCCCGATGCCGAGCACGGTCATCAGGCTGCGGCCCTTCTTGCCCAGCAGAGAGCGGGCGGCCAGGGTGCGATAGAGGGCGATCATACGGCCACGCTCCTGGTGGCCAGGTCTTCGTGTACCCGGCCGTCGCGCAGGGTGATGACCCGGTCGCCGTAGGCGGCCGCCTTGGCGTCGTGGGTGACCATGATGATCGTCTGGCCCTGCTCGACCTGCGTGGTCTTGAGCAGGGTGAGGATCTCCTCGCTCGAGACGGAGTCGAGATTGCCGGTCGGCTCGTCGGCAAACAGCAGGGCCGGCCGATTGACCAGCGCTCGGGCGATGGCGACGCGCTGCATCTGGCCGCCCGACAGTTCATCCGGCTTGTGGTCGGCCCGCTCCTGCAGTCCGACGGTCTCCAGCACCTGTCGCGCCCGCCCCGCCGCCTCGGACGCGCGCACGCTCGAGAGCAGGAGCGGCAGGGCGACGTTCTCCAGCGCGCTCAGGGTCGGCAGCAGGTTGAAGAACTGGAAGACGAAGCCGACGTGCTGCCGCCGCAGGAGGGTCAGGGCATCGTCGGACAGGCTGCCCAGGTCGTGTCCGAGCAGGACGACCCGCCCCCGGGTCGGGCGCTGCAGGCCGCTCATGAGGTGCAGGAGGGTGGACTTGCCGGACCCTGACTTGCCCATGATCGCGACGAACTCGCCGCGCTGGACGGCCAGGTCGATCCCGTCGACCGCGCGGACGACGCTCCCCCCGCGCTTGAATTCCCTGGTGACCCGCTCGATCTGGGCGATCACCTCGCTCATCGCTTCGGACCTCCTTCGATCGATTTGAGATTTGAGATTGCAGATTGCAGATTGAGAATCTGGACTCCGCACTCTCACCTCTGCAATCTCAAATCTCAAATCTCAAATCTCAAATCCGCACTCTCCTTAGTTTCTCGTCACAGGTGTCCAGCCACTTGAGGTCGGCCTCGACGTGCAGGAGCGCCGCGTCCAGCAGCAACTCCCGCCGCAGGTCGGCCACCCGCTGTCCCCTGGCCAGCGCCAGCTTCTGGCGGGTCAGCTCGGCCATCTGGAGATGGTAGACCCGTCGCTGCGTCTCGATCAGGTCGAACGCGGCCGAGACATCCCGGTCGACGAGCAGGCCGAGCCGGACGTAGACCTCGTCGCGCAGTGGGCGGGGCTTGAGCGGTGGCTGGGCGAGCCAGAGGTCGAGCTCCGCCTGGCCCGACGGCGTGAGGCGGTAGATCTTGCGCCCCTCGCCAGCACCGTCTCCCTCGTCGAGCGTCACCAGACCGTCCTTGAGCAGCCGCTCGAGGGTCGAATAGATCTGTCCCACGTTCAGATCCCAGAACCCGCCGCTCAGCAGGTCGAACTCCGCCTTGAGCTCGTAGCCGTAGCGCGGCCGGCGGGCGAGGAGACCCAGGAGACCGTGTTTGACGGGCAAGGGCGGGCGCACCCCTTCTGCACTGGCTGCATACGAGTATACACTACTCGTAGCCAGTCCATCCCTCTCCGTAGGCCGCAGCGCCAAAGAGGTGCAGGCAGGCCCGGGCGGCGGGCGTCACCCGCCGGTGGCGAGTCAGGAAGCGCCGCAGGGTCGGCCCGCGATCGGCCAGGGCAACCAGGGCCTGGTTCTCGCCGGGCTGGAAGCGGGCCAGGAGCGCCCCGGCGGGGAGAGAGGTGTGGGCCTCGAACACCAGCTCCGGCTTGCAGGTGTCGGCGACCAGCGCCAGCCCGCGGCAGACCAGGCGCTCCAGTTCCCGCGCCTCCACCCCCGCCTCCTCGCGCAGCTCAGCCTGGATGGCGCGGAAGGGGTCGGCCCCGTGGGCCTCTGGCTCCAGGTGGCCGCTGGGCACGTGGTACCACCCGGGGTGGTGGAACACGGTCCGACCCCGTCGCACCACCAGCAGTCGCCCGTCGGCGGTGCGCAGCGTGGCCGAGACGCCGACCGCGTTAGCGAAGCGCTCTGGCCCCAGTTCGTGGTAGCGGTGGGGCTGGGCCCAGTTGGTGCCCACCAGGGCGCGGAAGTCGGTCGGGCCGAGGGTCAGGAGCAGGCGTTCCCCCTCGACGCGGTGGTCCACCAGCCGGCAGAGTGGGCCGGGGTACAGCTCCAGCCCGCATCGCTGCGCGCGCCGCACGGCCGCCTGCCAGGCAGCCTCGATGCTGGCCTCCAGCTCCGGCGTGGTGGGCCGCGGCCGCTCGTCCCACCACACCTCCACCCGCTCGGGCGGGAAGCAGCCGCGGGCCAGCACAAGGAAGGACGGGGGGACGCGGGGACGCGGCGAGGGAGTGTCCTGGCGCTCGTGTCCGGCTGCGTCCGTCGCTCCCTCGCTCACGATCTTCCTCGCTCTGTCTCCGCGTCTCCGCGTCTCCGCGTCCCCGCGTCCCTCACCCGCGCCAGAGCCAGCTCGCGCAGCACGCGCGCCTCAGGCACGCGGAGCAACTCGAGCAGGGCGAGGTAGAGCGCTGCGCCCAGCCCCATCAGCGCGGCCAGGAAGGCCAGGCGGGCCAGCGGGCCGGCGAGGCCGGCGCCCAGAGGCAGGGCCAGGGCGATGGCCAGGCCCATGGCTGCGGCCGCGAGGCCGAGCTTGAGCAGGTGGACTGCCAGGGCCGAGGTGGCCAGCCCACCCACTGCCCGCTGGAGCAGCAGGAACAGCGCCAGGCCGTGGAGGCTGTTCTGGAGAGCGTTGGCCAGGGCGAGCCCGACCACGCCCAGCGGGGCCAGCAACAGCAGCGCCGCGGCCAGGTACAGGAGCACCGTACCCACACCCACCAGGACGGGGGTGCGGGTGTCCTTGCGCGCGTAGAAGGCTACGATCAGCAGTTGGTCCAGGGCGGTGAAGGGGATCTGGGGGGCGTAGGCCAGAAAGACCTGGCTGGTGCGCAGCGTGTCGTAGGTGGTGAACGCGCCTCGCTCGAACAGCAGGCCCACCACTGGCTCGCTCAAGACGATCAGCCCGACCGTGGCCGGCACCATCAGCAGCAGCACCAGCCGTACGCCGAAGCCGAGGGTCTGGCGGTAGCCGTCCAGGCCGGCGCGGGAGCCGGCCGTGAAGGCGGCGGCGTGGCGCGAGAGGGTGGGCAACACCGCCAGGGAGGTGGCGATGCCCACCAGCCCGAGCGGGAATTGCACCAGGGTGGTGGCGTAGCGCATGACCGACATGCTGCCCTCCTCCAGACGGGAGGCCAGGTTGCGGTCGATGATCACGCCGGCGATGGTGACCAGCATCCCGGCCGCCACGGGGCCGTACAGGCGGATGGCGGTCCGCACCTCGGGCATGCGCAGGTCCAGGGCCGGCCGGAAGCGCAGCCCCAGCCGGGCCAGCCCGGCCACCTGGAGGGCAGCCTGGAGCAGCGCACCCAGCAGCACGCCCACCACCAGCGCGGTGACGCCCAGGAGGGCGTGGAGGGCCAGCGCGGCCAGGATGAGGCCGAGGTTGAAAACCGCGGCGCCGAAGGCCGGCAGGGCGAAGCGCTGGCGGGCGTAGAGGGCGGCCATGGCCACGCCGCTCACCCCCTGGAGCACCAGCGCCGGCAGCATCAACTGGACCAGCAGCACGGCCAGGTCCTGGCGCGAGCTGGCAAAGCCAGGGACCAGCAGCCCCAGCAGCAGTGGGGCCAGGGGCACCAGCGCGCCCGCCAGGGCTGCCGTGGCCAGGCCGGCCAGGGTGAGCAGGGCGCTCGCCAGCCGCCAGAAGCGCTCGTCCCGCTCCGCCACGTCCACCAGCACCGGCACCAGCGCGGCGCTGATGGCCCCACCCACCAGCAGGTCGTACACGGTGGTGGGGACGGTGTAGGCGGCCACGAAGGCGTCGGTCCCGCCGGTGGCGCCAAACAGGGCAGCCATCACCTGCTCGCGCACCAGCCCCAGCAGGCGGCTGGCCACGCTGCCGAGCATCAGCAGGGCCGCGGCAGCGGCGACAGGCCGCTGGGCCGC
>JACQUR010000203.1 GCA_016210245.1 Chloroflexota bacterium | reverse complement strand
CGGGCAGGCTGCCCAGGCTCGCCACGTCTCGCCCCGTCACCACCGCCACCACGCCCGGCGCCACCTCCGCCGCTTTCGTCTCGATCCCCAGCACCCGCGCCCTGGGGTGCGGGCTCCTGGCCAGCGCCAGGTGCAGCAGGCCGGGCAGCGAGAGATCGTCCACAAAACGCCCGGCGCCGACCACCAGCGCCGGGTCCTCGCGGCGCCGGATGGCGGCCCCGATGAGCTTGTCAGCCATTGATCCTCCTACGAACAACAAGAAAGCCGCCGAGCCTGGACCGGTGGTCCGGGTTGGCGGCAGAACAGCCGCGCTGTCGAAAGAAGTCCAGGGCAACGCTAACCGGGCGTCAAGGACGGCGGCGCCCAGCAGATGCCGCCGACTGCCGTCGCGCACTCGGTATGCCCGTGTGAGCCAGCGCTTCGATCGCCGCAAGCATGCGTTGGAAGGCTTCGTGATCGGTGTCGCCGGTGACTGTCTGCACCGGCAACAGCGTCGCCTCCGCCTCCTCGCGCCGATAGGGGGCGGGCAAGTCCTGCCCGGTCGCCGCGTCGAGGGCAGCAGCGACCGGCCAAGCACTCTCCGGGATCCAAAAGTAGACCTGGCCGTCCGACTCCTCCATGAGAGGATAGACGGCGGTAGGGTGCGCCGGAGGACCAAACAGGACGGGCCGGAATCGCAGGGTGACCATCACCACTCCAGGACCTCCGAGGTGAGTTGCTTGGCATGATAGAACTGCTGCGCGCGCCTCAACTCTACCACCGTCGGCTGCCCTACCTCAATCTTCCAGACGTCACGCAGTTGGTTGATGATCTCTCTTAGTTCCCTGGGGGTCCGCAGTGGGTGGGCATGGATGAATGCTCGGGCAGAGATTTCCTCACCCCCAGCCGCAGCCCAGGCCTCCCAATAGCGCGCCTCCTCCCAACTGGCCCGGGCGTGGGCTTGCACGTACCGCGGACTGGGGCGAGGCACGCTGAGCGGGTTGCGGACGTGGAGCAGTCGATAGCTCTCCAGTTCTTGGAATTCATGCCACCAGATCGCTCGCGCAGCCGGATGGCCTTGCTCGATCAACCGCCACACAGACAGAGAGACCCAAACTCTGCCGACTCGCTCACACAGGTAGGCCACCACGTGCGCCACCTCCTCCCGCGTCGGCGTCGGGATGACCCCGGCGGGGTCCGGCTGCAAGAACAACGCCAACACCCGGCCGATCTCCGCATCCCCGACCCTGCGTTCGCTCAGCGCCCGCTCCAGTTGCTTCGGCCCCAGGAAGGTGTAGCCGCCTGCCTCTCCCCTCCAACGCCGCTTAGTCAACCCCTGCCCCCGTCACGTCCGGCTTTCTTTCGGCCCCAGGATATCCCGCAAGCTCGGAGAAGCCGCTCTTTCTCTGACGAAGTCCCCGGCCAGGGGCGGGTGGGGGGGCACCGCCATGTCGCGCACCGCCCGCATGGCGGGCAGGCTGCCCAGGCTCGCCACGTCTCGCCCCGTCACCACCGCCACCACGCCCGGCGCCACCTCCGCCGCTTTCGTCTCGATCCCCAGCACCCGCGCCCTGGGGTGCGGGCTCCTGACCAGCGCCAGGTGCAGCAGGCCGGGCAGCGAGAGATCGTCCACAAACCGCCCGGCGCCGACCACCAGCGCCGGGTCCTCGCGGCGCCGGATGGCGGCCCCGATGAGCTTATCAGCCATGCATCCTCCTGCGAACAACAAGAAAACCGCCGAGCCTGCACCGGGCGGTCCAGGTCGGCGGCAGAACAGCCGCGCTGTTGTAAGGAAGTCCAGGGCAAGGCTAGCTGAGCGTCAAGGCTCTGCGAGGATGCGCTCGATGACCGGACGTTGCTGCTCAACCAGACGGAGCAGCTCTTCGTAACGAGCACACTGATAGGTGGTCAGACGATCCTGAGCCGCATAGTTGCCAAGGACTTCGAGCGCGCTCTCGCGGATTGCCCATTCGTGAATGAAGTCAAGCTGCACCATCGGGTCCCAGGCATCGAACCGTGCTGCGTACTCGGGGACCGAGGCCCATTCTTGGAGAGCATAGCTCAAGAAGCCCTCGATCCGTCGAGACGTTTCGGGATCCTGCACTACCTGAGCCATCGCGCGTTCTTCGGAACCCCCGTCGTGGCCAGGCTGGAGATCTGGTACCCACTGATGATGATACCACGGTCAGCGGAGTAGACAACCAGTAGCTCCGGCAAGGCGCGTGCCCCGCGCCGCGAGGGTGGGACCACCTCATCGGTGGCCGTCAGCGTGACGGCGATGTGTCCCCCGCGCCGTACATAGATCGCCAACCGTGCAGTCGGATGCCGGATCGCTCGACGGAGATCCTCGATGTACTCCGCCTCCGTCGTCGCCAGCCATTGCTCCTCGTGGAGACGCTTCACGAGATGAGGTTGACTGGTGGGGAAGGGCGCCGTCACCAGCCTTTGGATGATTTGCTCCACCTCGGTCTGTGTCGAACCACGACCGGTTTGGAGCAGGTCCCGGATAAGTCGGTCAACGGGATGGGGACTCAACGGAGGCCCTGCGCCACCGACGACACGAGGCAGCGCCCACGTGGCTCTTTTAGAAAGCCCGCGTTGTCGCCATTGCCGCGCCTCCTGCTCGCCCAGGATGCCCTTGAGACTCCGTGCATGTCGCATCGTCCCCCAATGCGGATCACGCTTGCGCCCGACGAAATCCTCCAGCTTGACGGCGCCCGCCCGGTACGCCGCGAAGGCCGCCGGGCCCAGGATCTGCCGCTGCTGCTCCGGGGGGAGCCTGGCAAACAACTCAGCTCCCTTCGGCACCTCCACCCGCGTCTCGGGCACGTCCTTGAACCCCAGCTCCGCCCAGGTCCTGGCCACCGGCACCATGGCGCAGCGCCCCCGCGGGTGGTCGTCCAGCCGCTCATCCACGCTGTGCAGCGTGCAGTGCCGTCTCCATCATCTCCAGTTGTTCCCCGCTGAAGAGCACTTCCAGGTCATCGGGATGCTGGCGGAGCCACGCCCGCTTTGCCTCGATAACCTGTTCAAGCGTCCTGGCCGTGGCCATCTGGCGGAGAAGCCGCTCTTTCTCTGCTGTAGGCTCAACTTCTCCATCCCCTTGCCCACAAGAGCTCATCAAATGCCCCATCTCCCTGAACCTCGCGGAGGTACGCCTGCCCCAGTCATTCCTGACCTACCCGGGAGCCGCAACCGCAAGGCAGCGGGGTACTCAGCACTCAGCACTCAGGACTCAGGACTCCGCCGGCACGCCGTCCGCGCCCACTGCGTGGCTCGCCTGGTGGCGCCGCTCGAGCAGGCAGTCGAGCTGCTCCACGGCCCGCTCGATGGTCAGGGCGGGCTCGACCGGGTGGCCGCGCCGCCGCAGCTCCTGGAAGAGCATGCCCAGCACGGGCGGCTCCAGGCGGTGGTGGGCCAGCAGCTCGGGCTGGGCGAAGATCTGCTCCGGCGTGCCGCGCTCCACGATGGCCCCGCCCTGGGCGAGCACGTAGACGGTGTCGATGAAGCGGGGGGTCAGGTTGACGTCGTGCAGGGTAACCACCAGGGCCATGCCGCGCTCGGAGTGGAGTCGGTTGAGCAGGGCGATCAGGTCGCGCTTGGCGTGGGCGTCCAGGCTTTCCAGCGGCTCGTCCAGCACCAGCAGGTCCGGCTTGAGCACCAGCGCCCCCGCCAGCGCCACCCGCTGGCGCTGGCCGCCGCTCAGGTAGTGGGGCACCTTGTCCAGCAGGTCCGCGATCTCCAATTCGTCCGCGACCTCGCGCACCAGCCGGTCCGCCTCGGCGGACGGAAGGCCGTAGTTGCGGGGCGAGAAGGCCAGATCGTCGCGCACGGTGGGGGCGATGATCTGCTGGTCCGGGTCCTGGAGCACCACCCCGATGCGCTGGCGGATCTTCTCCCACCCCCGGGCGGGGGCGACGCCGAACACCCGCACCTCGCCCGCGGTTGGCTCGAGCAGCCCGAGCAGGTGGTACAGCAGGGTGCTCTTGCCGCCGCCGTTGGGCCCGAGGATGGCTACGCGCTCGCCCTGCGCCACCCGGAAGGGACGCGGGCCGTAGTCGAGGCAGGTGCCATCGGCGTAGACGTGGCGCAGGCCGCGCGCGCAGACGATCTCAGCCATGCGCCCTCCGCATGGCCGGGAGCGGCACAGGCGAGCCGCCTGTGCCACCAGGGGCACATACCGGTGGCACAGGCGAGCCGCCTGTGCTACCGGCTTGCAGGATCGTGGTGGACGGGAGCGGCACAGGCGAGCCGCCTGTGCCACCAGGTTGCAGGATCATGGTGAGCCTTTCGTGCGGGCTGGCCAGTGCGCGTAGCCCGCGCTGGCCAGCACTGCCAGCAGTGCCAGCAGGAGCACCAGGCCGTTGTACCCGCCCAGGGTCTGGCCGAGCAGGCGGCTGGCCAGCGCCAGGCTCAGCGCGCCCAGGCCCAGCAGGATTGGGATGAGGTCGTAGCGGCTGAGGGCGCGCCAGCGCCGGGCCTCGCCCAGGTGGCCTCGGTAGCCACGCAGCCGCAGCACGTCCGACATGCGCTCGCTCAGGTCCAGGGCGCGGATGAGCAGCAGGCCCAGCCCCTGGGCCAGGTTGCGGGCGTTGCGCGCGTAGGCGTGGGGGGCGAGCCCGCCCCGCAGCCGCAGCGCCGTGAGCAGGTGGCCGAACAGGTCCAGCAGCAGGAACAGGGAGCGGTAGGTCAGGAACAGGGCATCGACCACCACTCCGGGCAGGAAGCGTCGGAAGGTGGCGAAGACCAGCGGGTAGGGCGTGGTGGTGATGAGCAGCAGCATCGCCAGGGCCGCGGCCAGCGCCTTGAGCAGGATCATAGCCGGGGTGATCCAGGTGCCGTCCCAGCGGCTGAGGGCGAACAGGAGGGCGAAGACGGCCGGGTAGGCGCCGATGAGCAGGATCCGCCGGGCCGGCAGGCGGGTGCTGACCACGGCCGCGGCCAGGGCCAGGTAGATGGTGGCCAGCACCACCACGTCCAGGCTGAGCACCACCCCGGCCACCACCAGCAGCGCGCCCACGGTCTTGGAGAGCGCGGAGGCACGGTGAAAAACGCTCCGCCCGCTATTGGCCCAGAAGTCGATCGCCGCGATGTCCATAACGAGTGCTCTTTGCCCCCTGATTCGCCGGCTCGGATACCACCCCCTTCGTGCGTCACGGCGCGCTATCCCGCTCCCTCGCGCCCGCCTCCAGCAGGTCGGGGCGCAAGCGGCGCACGTAGCCCACGATCAGCCCGGTCAGCACCGCCTCCAGCGTCCAGCCCACCGCCCCCAGGGCGAGCACCAGCCTGGCGAAGGTGGCCAGGTCCAGCGCGCGGGCCTCCTCCTCCACTGGTTGCAACTCCAGGACCACCAGCCCCTCGCCCAGCGGGTTGCGCAGAACCAGGCGGTCTGGCTCGACCTCTACCGCGGCGGCGTGGGGCGCCTGCTGGCCCGGGTTGACGGTGGAGACGGCGACGAGCCCGATCATCAGCAGCGTGCTGAGCAGCAGGCTCAGCGCGGTGGCCAGGCCGGCACGGAGCCCGGCCGAGGCGCGCTGGCCCAGCAGGCGGCTGAAGGCGCGGAAGGCGTAGTAGCCCAGGGCGGCCTCGGCGCCAATAACCAGGGTATTCAGGCCGACGACCGTGATCCCGCCGTGGCCGAACAGCGCCAGGATCAGGTCGACCACGAAGGCAGCCAGGAAGGCCAGTGCGGGTCCGAGCAGAATGCCGGCGATGACGCTCAGGTTGATGTGGTAGCCGATGGGCACCAGCTCCACCGTCATCCCGACCAGCATCAGGGCCGAGACCATCCCCAGCAGGGGGAGTCGCCGCCGCTCGGCCGCCTCCATGCGCCGCGTCACCAGCACCAGCAGCAGCCCGGTGAGCGCCCAGCCGGCCAGGATGATCCAGGCCGGCAGCACGCCATCCGGGATGTGGATGTGCGACATGGTGCCTCTCCGGGTTGGAGGTTGAAGGTTGGAGGTTGAAAGGAAACCTCGAAGCCGGTCTGCGCAGCCACCGCGCGCACCAGCTCGCCCAGGTTGCAGGCGGGGAGCTGCGCCACCTGGCCGCAGCTCGAGCAGACGAGGTGGTGGTGGCATGTAATTGAGAATGATTCTCAATTACTTATCGCGCAGCGCGGGTAACGTGTCAAGCGCGCCTACCGGTACGCTACACTACGCTGGAGGTTGTGCCTTGGACGTTGGGGGTTGGACGCTGAACTCGGCACTGGTGCTCGCTCTGCTGCACGGCGCAGCGGGCGATGGCGACGAACTGGTTCTGCTGGTGGTCGGGCTGGCGGTGGGCATCGCCGTGTTCATGCTCTCGAGTCGCCCGCGCGGTGGCAAAGGCAAAGGCAGTGGAGGCCGGCGGTGACCGGGCAAGCGGCAAGAGGCCAGCGGCACAGGAGCGCTCGCCCGCTGGCGCTTGCAGCTCTTCTTTTGCCTTTTGCCCTGTTGCTCCTGGCCGCTCCCGGTGTGGCCTGGGCGCACGCCAACTTCGTCCGCGCCGAGCCCGCCGCCGACGCGGCTCTGCAGGCCACGCCGGAGCGGCTCCAACTGTGGTTCGGCGAGCCGCTCGAGCCCCGGTTCTCCGAGGTCCAGGTGTTCGATGCCAACCGCCAGCGGGTGGATCGGGGCGACAGCCGAGTGCCGCCTGGGGAGCCCGCCTCGCTGGTGGTTTCCCTCCAGCCGCTGGAGCAGGGCACCTACACGGTGGCCTGGCAGGCGCTCTCCTCGGTCGACGGGCACCTGACCCGCGGCCTCTACGGCCTGTCGATCGGCGTGGCACCGACGGATGGCACGACGCTCGCCGCCCCGGATGCCTCCGCCGCGCTGCCGTTCGAGGCGGCCACGCGCTGGCTGGCGTATCTCTCCGCCGCGGCACTGGTCGGGGCGCTGCTCTTCCGACTGCTGACGCTGGGGCCGGTGGCCGAAGCCCAGGGGGTGGGCGAGGTCGTTCTGCCCGCGGCGCTGCCGGCGCTGCACCGTCTGGCCTGGGCGAGCTGGGCCGGGCTGCTGGTGGCCACGCTGGAGGCGCTCGGGCTCCAACTGGCCGCGGTCGGCGGTGGGGAGTCCGGGCCGGCCCTGCGGGCCATGCTCGGCCAGCTCCTGTTCGGCACCCGCTATGGCCTGGTGTGGCTGGCGCGCTTGGGGCTGGTGCTTGGCCTGGGGCTGGCGCTGCTCTGGCTGGCCCGCGCGGGGACGCGGGGACGCGGAGACGCGGAGACGCGGGGAGACGAGGAAGCCCTCTCTGCGTCTCCGCGTCTCCGCGTCCCCGCGTCCCGCGAGTCTCCGCCACCAGGGAAGGCGGCCTGGTGGCTGGGGGCCGGCCTGGGCGGGGGCGCGCTGCTGACCTACAGCCTGAATAGCCACAGCGCCGCGGCTGGCGACCTGGCGGCGCTGGCGGTTGCGGCCGATTGGCTGCACCTGGTCGCCGTCGCCGTGTGGGTGGGGGGGCTGTTCAGCCTGGTGCTGGTCCTGCCCGCTGGGCTGAAGGTGCTACCCCCGGCCGAGCGCGGGCGGCTGCTGGCCGGGCTGGTGCCCCGCTTCTCGGTCCTGGCGGTAGCCAGCGTGGGTGTGCTCGTCGCCACTGGCCTCTACCAGGCCTGGCTGCACGTGGGCAGCCCGAGCGCGCTGCTGGAGACGCTCTACGGCCAGGGTCTGCTGGCCAAGCTCGGCCTGGCCACGCCGCTGCTGCTGCTGGGCGCCGCCAACCTGCTGATCCTGCGCCCGCGCCTGGCCGCGGCGGCCCAGGTTGGAGGCGGACGGGTTGGAGGTTGGTGGTTGGAGGTTGGATCCAGCCACCAACCTCCAACCTCCAACCCGTCCGCCTCCAACCTCGGGCGCTACTTCTCGCGTCTGGTTCGGGCGGAGGTGGCGCTGGCCGCGCTGGTGCTGCTGGCGGCCGGCGTGCTCACCGGCCTGCCGCCCGCCCGCCAGGCGTACGAGCAACTCGCGGCGGCGCGCCCGCTGGCCCTGCACGCCCAGGCCCGGACGCTGCGCCTGAGCCTGGCCATCGCCCCGGCCCGCCCTGGGCCGAGCACCTTCACCGTGCTGCTCCAGGACGCCCAGGGGCGGCCAGTCGACGGGGCCGAGCGGGTTTCCCTGACGTTCGACTATCTCGACCAGCCGCTGGGCACGGGCATCGAGCTGGCCGAGCCACAGGGCGAGGGGCGCTACGCAGCGCGCGGGGCCTTCATCGGGCTGGAGGGCCTCTGGCGGGTGGGGGTGCTGGCGCGCCTGCCCGGCCAGGACGACGAGCGGGCTGCGTTCCTGCTGCGGGTGGGCCCGACCTCCGCCCAGGAGGAGCAGCCAAACGCCGGGGCGGCGCCCGGCGTGCGCTGGCCCACCCTGAACCTCATGAGCCTGATGGCGCTTGGCCTGGCGGTCCTGGGCGCGGGGCTGATGGTCTACGTCGCCCGCACCGTTGGCCTGCGCTCGCTCGAAGGTGGCATGCTGGTGCTGGCCGGCGCGGTGGTCGTTGGGCTGGGGATCTTCCTCGCCGTGCGAACGCAGCAGGCCGACGAGGCCGCGCAGCGCGTGCGCGCTCTGCGCAACCCCTTCCCGCCGACGCAGGAATCGCTGGCCGTCGGCGAGGAGGTCTACCGCACCCAGTGCCAGCTCTGCCACGGGGTGGCTGGCCGGGGCGACGGCCCGGCCGGGGCCATGCTCAACCCGCGCCCGTCCGACTTCCGGGTCCACCTGGCGGCCGGGCACACCGACGGCGAGCTATTCACCTGGGTGGGCGACGGCATGCGAGGGACGGCCATGCCGGCGTTCAGGGACCAGCTCACCGAGGCAGAACGCTGGCACGTGATCAATTTCATCAAGGCCCTGGCGTCGTCCGGGGGCTGAGGCTGGCGGGGCGAGGCGGACACGCAGGTCCCCCTGAGTGCTGAGTGCTGAGTGCTGAGTGCTGAGTCCTGAGTACGGGCTGAGGCTGGCGGAGGCGGACACGCAGGTCCGCCCCTGCGACACGCTATCTAGGGGTTGAGGTACCAGGAGAAACCCATGCGCCAACGCATCCGCTCTCTTGCCTGCTTCCTTCTGCCTGTTGCCGTGGCGTTGGCCGCCTGCCAGGCCGGCGTGCCACAGCCGCCCACGCCCGCGCCCGGGCCGAAGGTCCTGCCCGTCAGCGGGCCGGCCTCGGAGGCGCGGGGCAAGCTCCTCTATGCCCGGGGGGTGGAACTCAGGACCTTCGATCCGAGCACTGGCGCGCAGCAGTCGTTCCTGAAGTTCCCGCCCGGCGCCTTCGGGGGTCTGCCGGCCGTCTCCCCCGACGGCGCGCTGGTCGCCTACAGCATCTACCGGCCCGGCCAGAGCCGCAACGATCCTGGCGGGGCAGACCTGTGGGTGATCGACGCGGACGGGACGAACCAGCGCCTGGTGCTCGCCCACGACGAGCCGGGGTCGGCGCTCTCCGACCCCGCCTGGACGCCCGATGGGCGCAGCCTCTCCTTCACCTGGCGAGGCCAGCAGGGGGCCACGCGCATCGAGCGGGTGCGCCTGGACGGATCGGAGCGGACGGTGGTGGTGCAGGACGGGCAGAGCCCCACGGCCTCGCTCGACGGGCGGTGGCTGGCCTACCTGACCACCGAGCCCAGGACCCTGGCTCCTACGCTTTGGGTGAGCGAGGCGAATGGCGCCAACCCGAAGCGGCTGCTCGGCAGCCCGGAGTTCCTGATGCTCGGCTCCCCACGCCTGGCCCCAGACAGCAAGCGTCTGGCCTTCAGCGCGGTCGCGGCCGCTGGCGGTACGACGCCCCCGCGCGGCGCCCCTGGCGGCCCAACCTCCTGGCTGGAGCCGCCCGTTGCCTACGCCCACGGCGTGCCCTGGGACCTCTGGCTGGTGCAGGTTGACGGCTCTGGCCTCCAGCGCCTGACCAACCTGGACGAGGACTCGCCGGTCGCCGCCTGGTCGCCCGACGGCAAGTGGCTGGCCTTCAGCGGCGAACTGGGCCTCTACCTGGTCGATCCCGAAACCCGCCAGGTCCGGCGCCTGGCAGAGGAAGGAGCGGGAGGCGGACTCGCGTGGCTGGGGCGGTGAAGCGCGGCGGCTGGACACGTACTTTGCGCTGGCTCCTGGGCGCGGCGGTGCTGGCCGCGGCCGGTCTCGTCCTGCTGGTATGGCTCGTGCCCGCTACGCCCGAGAGCGGCGACGGCCCGTTCTACCTCAGCGCGGTCGAGGGCGAGCGCAGCATCGGCGGGGCGGCCTGGCACGAGCGGCGGGTCCTGGCACCCTTGATCGTCCGCGCCTTGCCCTTGAGCGCCCTGGATGGGTTCCACGCGCTCACCCTCGCCTGCATCTTCGCCACCGCGCTGCTGACCTGGCAGACAGCCCGCGCGCTGGGCGAGCCCGAGCCGCGCGCGCTCGCGGCCATCGGCCTGCTCTTCGGCACCTGGGCGGTGATTCCCAACGTGCGGGAGTACGCGCTGGTGGATGCGCTGGCCTGGGCCGTGGTGGCTGCCCTCTGGCTGGCCGCCGTCTGCCAGCGGTGGTGGGCTGCCGCGCTGCTCGGGGTGGTGGGCGCGCTGGCCAGGGAGACCGTCGCGCTGGCTGCCCTTGCCGTTGCCGCCGCGAGCTGGCACTCGCACCACCAGGCCCAGCGTCTCGCCCGCGCCCTCGGCGTGGCCGCCCCTGCCTTCGGCGTGGTGGCAGCGCTGCTCGTCCTGGTGCCGGGCTCGGGTGCCCCGGACCCGAGCACCCAGGTGTCGAGCTACCTGGTCCATTGGTGGACGAACGGACTTGGCTCGCTCGGCCCGGCCCGGGTAGCCTTCATGACGTTCGCCAGCTACGCCGCGCTGTGGCTGCTGCTGCCGCGGGGCTATCCGCGCCTGCCCGCCCACGTGCAGGACGCCGCGGGCGTGCTCCTGGTCGGCGCCACCGCGCTCCTGTTCGTCGGCACGCCGGAACGCATGCTGGCCCTCGCGTTCCCAGCCATGGTTTCGTCGGCGCTGGCTGCCACCCGGGACTGGAGCGCCTGGCGCCGGTGGGCGCTCGCGCTGGGCAACGCGGCGTTCGTGGCGCGGATCGGCGCCGAGGCCGTGCCAGCCGCGGTCGGCTGGACCGGACTGGCGCTCGGGCTGCTCGTAGCCGCGTCCGCGTACCTGCCCGCCAGGGGTCAGAGTTCAGGGGTCGGGGAGCGGGGATCAGGGGCCAGGAGGGGCGTCAGGTCGCACTCCTGCTGACCCCCGGCTCCTGCCCCCTGGCCCCCGACCCCCGCGGGGAGCCGCAGGTTGAACCTGGTCCAGCCCTCCCTCCGGTGCAACTGGCCGGGGGTGTAGAACTGCCCCAGGAACCGCTCCAGCTCCGGGAAGGTGCTCAGGTTCAGCGCCTCGGTGCCGTCGGGATCGGTCCACCAGGTCTTGGGCGCAATGAGGATGGTCGCGGGCGGCTGGCGCAGCAGGTCGCACATCAACTCGCGCCGCCGCTCCAGGTACGAGGGATAGGCCGAGTGCTGCCTGGAGAGAAAGGCAGCGTGGACGTAGCGGCTGGGCGGGCGGGCCCGGGCCAGCACGTACACCTGCGTGCTGCCACCCCAGATGTAGAGAGGTTTCCCATGCGGGAGATCCATGGCCAGCCACTCCTCCATCGTCCACGCGGTGCGGTGCGGCCAGCGGTCGTACCAGACGCGCAGCGCCACGCGGCGCTGGAATCCCGAACTCAGGACCAGCACGACCACACAGCTCAGCACCAGGCTTGCGCGGAGGAGGGCCGGCCACCGAGGCGGAGCCAGGCCCGCCATGTCCCACAGGCGCTGGAGGGCGTAGCCGCCCAGGAGCGCGAAGCTGGGCACGAGGTAGAGGAAGTAGGACTGGACGAGCTTCGCTCCGCCCCAGCCCACGGACAGCGTGCTACCCAGCGCCCAGAGCGCCCACAGGCTCGCGCGCGGCGGCCGGTGGGCAGGCAGCAGGAGCAGCCCACCACCGAGGGCAGCCAGGAGCCAGAGCAGACCGCTCGACTGGCTGAAGACCTGCCAGGTGCGCTGGACCACGAAGGGCACCAGCCGCTGCGGGTTGGAGGTTGCCTGCTCCAGGTTGAAGACCACCACCTGGAGCCAGAAGTCGGCCAGCAGGTGCTCGGCGAGCAGGTAGACCACGAGCGGGACCCAGGCCAGGGCGAAGCCGCCGCTCAACAGCGCCAGGCGTCCCGCTCGCCACGCAACGGGGGCGCCGCCATGCCCCCGCAGGAGCAGGTGAGCGGCGAGCACGCCACCTACTACCACTCCTGGTGGCTTGAACAGGGTGGCCAGGCCAGCCAGGAACCCCGCCACCAGCAGCCAGCGCCCGCTCGCCGAGGCCTGCGCGCGCAGATAGGCCCAGACTGCCAGGGTCATCGGCAGAAGCAGGTGCTTCTCCGGAATGCTGCCCTCCTGGCTCAACATCACGGCGTTGAGGTGGACTACCCCCAGCAGCGCCGCGACCCAGGCAAAGGAGGGGCGGAGGAACGACCGCCCCACGCCGTAGAGGGCCAGTGCGGTCGCAAAGGAGTAGAGCAGGTCCACCGCGTGCAGCAGCAACTGGCCGCACGTGGTCGCGTACGTTGCCAGCCAGCAGGTCTCCCAGGGCTCGGGCAGCAGGGCGAGCACGGCCGCGTGGAACAGGTATTCGGCCGGCGGCTTGGTCTCCCACAGGTCGCGGTACAGCAGACCCCCACGCAGCAGCAACTCCCCGGCGTAGTTGAAGATGCCCTGGTCCTCGCCCATGGGCAGGAAGAACTCGGGCCCCTTGAAGGCCAGGGCCACCAGGAACACCAGGCCGGCCATCGGCCAGACGCGGGGTCCTTCGACAGGCTCAGGACGAGCGGGGGACGCGGAGTCCTTCGACAGGCTCAGGACGAGCGGGGGACGCGGGGACGCGGGGACGCGGCAAACCTCTCTCCGCGTCTCCGTGTCTCCGTGTCCTCCCGTCCTAGCGGGATGAGGCGCACCCTGGCCGATCAGCCACACGAACGTACACCTTCCATTGCTCCCAGAGATGGGCAAAGGGATTGACCCGCTGGTAGCAGGCGTCAATGAACTGGCTCAGCTCGGGGAATCTCTCCAGTTGGATCGCGGGCCCGCCCGCGTCTGGTGCCCCGATGATGACCCCGGGTGGCCGAGCGGCCAACTCCTGCATCAACTCGGCGCGATTCCGCTGGTACCCTGGCGAGAAGCTGCCCAGCGCCTCGGTATTCAGGAAGCGGCTCGCGGACTCGCGCCCGGAGCGGGCGTAGAGCTGGGCGGCATTCCCCCAGACGAAGACGGGACCCGGCGGCACCTCTTCATCGACCCGCCGGAGAAAGCCGGCCAGGTGCTCGTCACCGACGAGCCAGCCGCTGGGCCCGCGGTCGTTCCAGGCCCGCAGCGTTACCTCCACCTGGTGCTGGGATGAGAGGGCGAGGAGCGAGGCGAAGAGCACCACCACCATCAGCCGTCCGGCCCACGGGTGGCCGAGGCCGAGGCCGCCCCGGCCCGCGTCGTCCCACACCCGGCCGATGCCGAAGGCGGCCAGGAGCGCGAAGCTGGGCACGACCTGGGCGAACTCCCGGAACCCGAGGATGGTGATGGTATCGGCCGCGGCCCAGCAGAGCAGCAGGCGCTGTGAGGGATGCGTGGGGCTGAGCGCCAGCGCCAGGGCGCCGGCCAGAGCTCCGACGAAGAGCAGCCCGGCGGCGTCCCGGAACACGTGCTGCAAGCTAACGGCCGGCTCCGTGAGCCCCCCGACCGAATGCCAGTAGCCTCGGAACAGCCGCTCGAAGTTGTAGATCCATGCCTGCTCGACGAAGGGGCCCAGCGCGCCGATCAGCCAGAAGTACCCGGCCACGCCGCCCAGGACGAGCGCGGCGCCAACGGCCAGTCCCGCCCACCGTCGCCGGCACATCGCCATGGGCTGCTGGCCTGTGGCCGCCTCCCACCAGGCGTGCCCACCGAGCGCGGCGAACAGCACCAGTCCCGGTTGCTTGGCCAGGACCGTTACGCCGACCGCCGCGCCCGACACCACCACCCATCCACTGGCGCCGCGCGCGCCCACGCGGAGGTAGGACCACACCGCTAGCACGGTCGGGAGCAGGATCAGTTTCCCGGGGATGCTGCCTTCGTCACTGATCAGCGACACGTTGGCGAAGAAGACGGTGCAGAGCGCGGCCAGGGCCGCGATTCCCGCAGACCCGCCAACACGACGGGCGATCGCATACACCAGCAGGGCGGCACCCACCGACAGGAGCAGATCGAGACCGTGGGCCAGCAGCCCGCTACACGGGATCGCCACGAAAGCCCCTGGACCGCCAGCACAGGTCCGGGACCAGTCGGTCCCCGCGATCGCCTGGACCGCGACCCAGTAGTAGAACACCAGCGGCGGATGCACGTCCCAGAAATCGACGTAGGGTCGTCCGCCGCTCAGGATGACGCGGGCATAGTAGGCGTACATGCCGGTGTCCGAGCCCATGGGCAAGAGTGCCTCGGGGAGCTTCAGCGCGCCGCCCACCACCAGGAGCGCCGGCGCCAGCATGGCGGGAAGCAACCAGGCGCGCTCCACGCGCTGCTTCGACCAATGGCTCGCGGCAGCCAGGGTCACGTCCAATAACTCACAGTGGGCAGGAGCCAGCCGGCAACGGCAACGCCTGCCCTCTCCCGCGCGACGACCAACGCCTTTGCCACGCCTCCTCCTGCTCCTTGTTGCCCGCCCCAGACGGCCGGGCTCGAAGGATAGCGTTCGCCC
The DNA here is from genome assembly GCA_016210245.1 of Chloroflexota bacterium. GTDB lineage: Bacteria > Chloroflexota > UBA6077 > UBA6077 > JACQUR01 > JACQUR01. The sequence continues at coordinate 128 of JACQUR010000203.1, read as the reverse complement.
CCGGTGGCGTCAAATCGCGAGGGGCGGGCGGGTGCGGTTCACGGTTTTGCGCGCGAAGCGCCGGCCTCTCTGGGAGCGTGGGCCTGCCTGGGAGCGAGGGCCTTTCTGGGAGCGTGGGGCTGCCTGGG
>JACQUR010000181.1 GCA_016210245.1 Chloroflexota bacterium | reverse complement strand
GTACAGACATGTTGCGCTTGACGCTGGCCTGTGGCCACTACGATCGGACGGAGGCGCTCCGGGATGGGCGGGTGCGACCGGAGGGCCTCGATCTGACCCACATCATGCTCAAGGTCGAGGAGATCTTCTGGCGCATGGGCCAGTTCCGAGAGTTCGACGTGGCCGAGTTCTCCCTGGGCGGCTACGTGGCGCGGCGCGGGCGCGGAGCCGACGATCTGATCGCCATCCCGGTCTAACCCTCGCGCTTCTTCCGCCACTCCTGCACCTTTGTCAACGCTGCCTCCGGCATCAGCCGCCCGGAGGACTTGCGCGGCAAGCGCGTGGGCGTGCCCGAGTACCAGATGACCGCCGCGGTCTGGGTGCGTGGCGCCCTGGCCGACGACTACGGGGTGCGTCCGGAGGAGATCGAGTGGGTCCAGGGCGGTCTAGAGCAGCCGGGGCGGATCCCCTTCGAGCCGGCCGAGCCGCCAGGCGTGAAGCTGAGCTTCGCTCCGAACGACCAGTCGCTGGCCCACATGCTGGCCACGGGCGCCATCGACGCTCTGATGACCGCCCGGACGCCGTCCACGTTCAGCCGCCGCGGCGGCCCCGTGCGGCGACTGTTCGAGGACCCGTGGACGGTGGAGCGCGACTACTTCCAGCGCACCGGCATCTTCCCGATCATGCATACCGTTGCGATCAGGCGCGAGGTCCTGGAGGCCAACCCCTGGGTGGCGGCGACCCTGCTCAAGGCCTTCTCGGAGGCCAAGGAGCTGGCCATGGCCGACCTCACCCAGTCCAGCGCCCTGACGGTCAGCCTGCCCTTCCTGGTCGAGCACGCCTACCAGACCATCGATCTGATGGGCGAGGACTTCTGGCCGTACGGCATCGAGTCCAACCGCAAGACCCTGGAGACCTTCGTGCGCTACATGCACGAGCAGGGCCTGATCCCGAAGCCGATGCCAATCGAGAGCCTGTTCCCGGCGAGCACCCAGCGGAGCTTCAGAATCTAGACGGATTGGAGATTTGAGAGTGCAGAGTGCAGATTGAAATCTGGCTCGAGTTTCGGGTAAATGGGTTGATGCCAAAGGGAATTGTGCTGCATGCGTGGTCGGGTCAGAGCGATCACCGCGCCAGCCTCCTAACTCTACACGCTATCTTCGCAGGACGGACCTCACCCCCTTGAGGGTCGAGCGCGGAACCAGACGCGTGCCTGGTCTTGATCGTTGAGCTGCAAGGCGAACGCATACCGCCCCGGGCGCTCGAGCTGCAGGTTGTTGAGCTCGACGGCCAGTGGGATGTCGAAAGGATCTCCCACCACCGCCGTCGACGGACGGCCGACCGTCAGTTGCCCTTCAATGGTGGGGCCACCTGCGACAGGACGGTTGTCTTCGTCCTCGAGCCGGATGGCGAATTTGACAGGTTCGTCGGCCTCGGTCCAGTCGACTCGTATCATCAACGTCAGGGCCAGGTGGGGATGGACGTAGGGGAAAGTCGCACAGTGGAGCGTATTCCATCCGGCCCCGAGGAGATACAGCTTGCCGTTCACACTCTGCGCCCCATCGCAGATCAAGAAGCAATCAACCCTCATCCCTTCCTCCGACAGCGAGTGAAGAGCTTGTCAGCCTGTAGTGTAATACGGTGTAATACATGATGGCAAGCCCTGGTCCGGATGATGCCGACGTTCTGATCTGGGACGAGGCCAATGAGCAGGAACTGGCGAGGCATGGGCTTCGCCCGAGAGATGTCGAGGAGCTCCTGGAGGAAGAATTCGTCTGGATCAAGAACAAGACAAGAACAAGAAAGGGAGACGCGGCCAGTGGCGCTCGATCGGACGGAATAGGGGCGGAGCGCTGCTGACGCTGGTTTGGGAGCGGGTGCGTCGAAGTGAGAGACTCCACTGGCGCGTTGTCACAGGCTGGCCCGCGTCGCAAGCAGAGCACACCATCTACGGGCGGGGAGGCGGAACATGAGTTGGAAGCGGGGACAAGAAGTGCGGCCGATCGAGGAAGGGGAGGAATCCGACTGGGTGGTCGCGCGGGGGCCACGCCCCCGCGCAGGGCTCGGGCTCACGATCTCTCTTCGGCTGGATCCTGCACTCGCAAGCAGGGTACGGTCTGTGGCCGAGGAGGATCACCTGACCCTTTCTGAGTTCGTCCGTCGGGCGGTCGTTGGTGAGCTGGACCGGCGCAGCGCCGTCCAGAGGGTGCTCCCGAGTGACCTGCGCGAGCGGCTGACCGCGGTCAGCAGGGCAGCAATAGCGCTGGCCGAGTCTGCCGAAGCTGCTCGAAGCGCTACCCGACATGTGTCCGTGGAGTCGGGCACCTCGGGCACAGTCATGGAGTCCGCTATTGTAGTGACCTATGGGGGTTCTGTCCGTGCAGACCAGGAGAATTCTCATGGTGCGCGGCCAGAGAAGGTACAGCTCGTCGCCGTCCACTGAGCCGTAATGTAGAGTGTACCCCGAAGACTGGACAGGTCGTTAAGGTAGGATAGCTGTGCCGGAAGGAGAAGGAGGAGAGGTTGGTGCTGCACCCCCAGGTCGGGCAGATGCTGCGCCAGGAGCCGGTCGAGCGCGTCGGTTCGTCCAGCACCGTGTCCCGGGGCAGGCAGGCCAGCCCGCGGCGGGTCCGCGGGGCCAGGTCGACCGCCGCCAGTCGTTGGTCTGCCGCCTCGTTGAGCAGAAAGGTTCGCGCCCGACCGCTTCGCAGCACGTCCAGCACGGTCAGCCGATCCCTGGCCGGGGTGGTCCGATAGACGGTCGCCAGCGGGCTGGTCAGCACCTGGCAGTACCGGTTCTGGCCGGCCACCCGGGTCGGCGTGCCGTCCAGCTCCTGCCAGCAGCTCCCCGCCCAGCTAGACTAAGGAGGGCCGATGTCGCTCACCCGCTACGTCGCCGAGTTCATCGTCCACGCGCCGTTCGAAGACATTCCGCAGCCCGTCCGCCGGCTGGGCATCCGCTCGGTCCTGGACGGCATCGGGCTGGCCCTGGCCGGGCAGGTGGCCGCGACGGGCCGCATCGTGCGCGAGTACCTGGCCGACCTGGGCGGTGCGGGTGGCCCCAGCACGGTGGTCGGCTCCCCGCTCCGCGTCGCCCCGCGCTTCGCGGCCTTCGCCAACGGCATCGCCATCCACGCCGACGACTACGACGACACCCAGCTCGCTGTCGCCAGCGACCGCGTCTATGGCCTGCTCATGCACCCCACTGCCCCGGTCCTGCCGGCCGTGCTGGCGCTGGCCGAGCGCGATGGCCGCTCCGGGCGCGACCTCCTGGCGGCGTACCTGGTGGGGACGGAGGTGGCCTGCAAGGTGGCGGAGGCGATCAGCCCGCGCCATTACCAGCACGGCTTCCACACCACGGCCACGGTGGGCGCCATCGGCGCGGCAGCCGGGGCAGCGCGCCTGCTGGGCTTCGATCTCGACGGCACGCTGCGCGCGCTTGGCCTGGCCGCCAGCCAGGCCGCCGGCCTGCGCGAGAACTTCGGGACCATGGCCAAGCCGTTCCACGCGGGGCGGGCCGCCGAGAGCGGGGTGGTGGCGGCCGACCTGGCCGGGCGCGGTTGGACGGCGGCGCCCACCATCCTGGAGGCCGGCCGCGGCTTCTTCCAGGCGGCCGGCGGCGGCTACGAGCCGAGCCTGATCGAGGGCCAGTTGGGCAACCCCTGGACGTTCGACTCCCCGGGCGTCTCCATCAAGCCCCACCCGTCCGGCTCGCTCACCCACCCGGGCATGGGCCTGATGCTGGACCTGATTCGGCAGCACGACATTCGGCCAGAGCAGGTGCGGCGGGTCAAGGTGGGCACCAATCGGAACATGCCCAACGCATTGATCCACCATCGGCCCAGGACCGAGCTCCAGGCCAAATTCAGCATGGAGTTCTGCACGGCCATCCTGCTCCTGGAGCGCAAAGCTGGCCTGGCCGAGTTCACCGACGAGGTGGTCAACCGCCCGGACGTCCAGGCGATGATCGCGCGCGTGGAGTTCGGCGTCCACCCGGAGGCCGAAGCGGCTGGCTACGACAGGATGGCCACCCTCATCGAGATCGAGCTGGCCGACGGCCACCTCATCTCCGGCCGCGCCGACTTCGGCAAGGGCAGCCCCGCCAACCCGATGAGCGACGCCGAACTGGAGGCCAAGTTCCACGGCTGCGCCGCCTGGGCCAGCCTGCCGCACGAGCAGGCCGCGCGCGTGGCCGAGCTGGTCTGGGGTCTGGAGGAGGTGGCGGACGTACGGGAGCTGGCGGGGCTGCTGCATAGCCCTGCCGACCAGGGGCGCTGAGCGGGCGTTCCGTCGGCGCAAGGAGTTGCCGAGCCCATGACTGGCGAGGAGTTGGCCGACTGCCCACGCAAGACCGTCGCTTGGACTAGCCGCGCCCGCTACCAGCGCTGGCTGGTCGCGCGCGCGGTGGGAGGGTAAGGCCATGCGTATCGTCTACGCCTTCCTTGCCGATGCAGCGGCTCAGGGGGAGTCCGGCAAGTTCACTGTCACCGGCGGCGGGCTCGACACCATCTGGGCGCCGCGCTTCCCCGCTCGCCATGCCCATCTGGCCCTCGTGTGCGCCGTGGAAGCCCAGTCCACCGAGTGCGGCACCCCCCACGTGCTGCGCATCTTGCTGCTGGATCCGGACGGGCGTGCGCTCCTGCCTCCCTGGCAGTTCCAGTTCACCGTCCAGCGGCATCCCACCGAGCCGCATCGCCCCGTCGGCCTGCTCGCGCACTTCGAGCCGGATGGCGGCCTCGCGGCAGCGGCATCCCACCGAGCCGCATCGCCCCGTCGGCCTGCGCCTGGTGCTGGAGGTGGAGGGGGCCGTCTTCGCCGCGCCCGGCGACTACGGCTTTCACCTACTGGTGGACACCCTGGAGATGGCCGTAGTGCCGTTGTACATCCGGCAGGGCAGAGGCTAAAATGGACCTTGGGAGGCCTTATGAGCAATCAGGATCTGGTCTGGACCAGCGGCACCGCCTACACCGACAAAGAGGGCGCCCCCTTGCCGCTGATCGTGCTGCGGCATCCCCCGTCGGCGGAGGCGCCGGAGCTGCGCGCCAGCATCTCCGGCCCGCGCGGCGAGCCCCTGGCCACTCATCCCGAGCCGCAGACCCGCACCACCCGCGAGCGCTAAGCCGCCGCGCTCCTGACGGCGTTCTGGTCCGGAGGTGGGCTATGGTCAGGCGCTGAGCCAACGGGGAAGGGACCATCCACTGCCACAAGGCAAGCGGCCCCTCCTACTTGTGCTTCATCACGTACACACCGTCCCAGGCCTCGGGCGGCGGGTCTTCGGCCAGGTCGAGGCAGCGCTGGAGGTAGACGTTGCTCGGCCCGTCCTTGGGGCCCAGCTCCAGCGCGGCTCGGAACTGCGACGCGGCCGAGGCGAAGTGTCGCCCTCGGTAGAGCTCGATCCCGGCCAGGTAGCGCTCCAGCACCTGCCGCCTGGCGTCTGTCACGTCCGCCTCGAGGCCGATCAGCTCGTACACCGCCACCGGCTGGGCCTTGCCCTTGACCGCCACCAGGTCCAGGTAGCGGGTGCGCAGACCGTCGCCGGCCTCCGCCAGGGTGTACTCGCTGAGGCAGATCCACGTCCCGTACTCGTTGTTCAGCGGCTCCAGGCGCGCACCCAGGTTGACCGAGTCGCCGATGGCGGTGTAGGCCAGCCGCAGCGCGGAGCCCATGTTGCCCACCGAAACGGGGCCGGTGTTGATGCCGATGCGCATGTACTGGCGGGGCAGCCCTCGCTGCTGCCACTGCTCGCCCAGCCGGGCCAGCTCGCGCTGCATCTCCAGCGCCGCCAGGCAGGCCCGCCGCGCGTGGTCGGGCTGCGTCTGGGGCGCGTTCCAGAAGGCCATCACTGCGTCGCCGATGTACTTGTCCACGGTGCCCTCGTACTTGAACACCACCTGGGTCATCGCGTTCAGGTACTCGGTGATCACCTGGCTCAGCACCTCCGGCTCCACGCTCTCGGAGAAGGTGGTAAAGCCCTTGAGGTCGGTGAACAGCACGCTGATGACCCGCCGCTCGCCGCCCAGCTTGATCGCGTCGGGATTGCGGGCCACCTCCTGGGCCACCGCCGGCGGGACGTACTGGGCGAAGACCGCCTGCAGGACGCGCTGCTCGCGCTGCTCGAACAGCACGCGATAGAGGATCACCGCGGAGAAGGCCAGGCCGATGCCGAACAAGGGATAGACCACGTTCAGGATCAGGCGCTGTGCCTCGAAGAGGAACGAGGTAGCGAGCAGATAGAGCGCCGCCACCAGCAGCGCTCCGGCTGCTCCCCAGATCGGGTTGAGGGCGAACAGGGCCAGCCCGACCAGGAGCGCAAAGAGCAGCACGAGGCCGATGGTCAGTCCCCGGGGCGCCTCCTCTAAAAAGGCCGGACGAACGATGGTAGCAGTGGCGTGGGCGTGGATCTCCACTCCGTCCATCTTGGCGCCTCGGGAGGTCGGCACCCAGTAGTCGTCGGCGTAGGCCGTCGCAGTGGTGCCAATGAACACCACCCGGTCCTTGACCAGGGCAGGGGAGAAGTTCCCCTGGAGCACGTCGAGGTACGAAATGAGGGGAATGACCTCGGTGCGCGGCTGCCGGGCGGGCGCGCCCAGGTAGTAGATGCGCATGCGCAGCAGCTCATCGACTGGGATCCGCCGTCCGGCAAACGGCAGATAGCCGTCCTGAACGGGGCCTTCCAGCACGTTCGGTCGGCGCAGGTAGCGCGCGGCCGCTACCAGCGATAGGGCGGGGACCTGCTCCCCCTGGGCGGTAATCACCAGCGGCATGCGGCGTATGGTGCCGTCATCATCCGGGTACTGATTTGCATGGCCCCTGGCGACCGAGGCCTCGAGCAGCGCTGGCAGCGGGCGCAGGCTGCGCGCGTAGCGGAGCGGCTGTCCGAGCACGATCTCGCGGACGGAGTCGTCCCCCGCGATGGGCGAGACGACGTTGCCGGCAGCTTTGATCGCCTGCGCCAGCTCGTCATCGCCCGGCGCGGGCACGTCGAACAACAGGTCCAGCACGATCACCCGCGCCCCCGCCTCGCGCAGGTTATTGATCACTCGAGCGTGCAGCGAGCGCGGCCAGGTGAAGAGGCGTCCGTACTCCGCCAGCCCCGCCATCGTCTGCTCGTCGATGCCGACGATGACCACGCGTGGCTCGGTCTGCTCCGGGCGGGTCTTGAACAGCACGTCGCCAGTCTGGAGCTGCAGGCCGTCCAGGTACCCGGCAAACAGCATGCTGGTGACGGCCAGCGCGCTGGCCAGGGCGAGCCCCAGGCTGGTGAGCAGACGAGCGCGCTGGCGGGGAGTCACAGCTTGCTCCTTCGGTCATGGCGATGGACCCGGGCCCCAGTGTACCGAAACGCCGCCAGGCGGGCAACCAGGCAGCAGGCAGCGCTACGCACGAACCCGTGTCAAGTCAAATGAAGATGGTACCACGCTGGCTGGCGCAACTCGCTCTGACCAGTTCGCGCAGTCGCGAAGGGGTCAGCGGCAGCGCGGCAATGGCCACGCCGAGCGGCGCCAGCGCGTCGGCCACGGCATTGGCCAGGGCCGGGCCGGCCGCCACCACGCCCTCCTCGCCCACGCCTTTCACGCCCAGCGGGTTCAGGGTCGAGGGGCTCTCCTCGGCCACGTGGACCTCGATGGGCGGAACCTCGACCGCGGTCGGGAGCAAGTAGTCGGCCAGGGTGCCGGCCAGCAGTTGGCCGCGCTCGTCGTAGGCCAGCTCTTCCAGCAGGGCGGCGCCCAGACCCTGGGCGAAGCCGCCCACGATCTGCCCCTCCACCAGGCGGGGGTTGATCGCCCGGCCGACGTCGTGGTCGGCCAGGTAGCGCTGCACGGCCACCTGGCCCGTCTCCACGTCCACCTCCACCAGGGCCAGGTGGACTCCGTAGCTGTAGGTCAGCTTCTCCTGGGGATAGAACTCCAGCGCCTCCAGGCCGGGCTCGCAGCCAGCCTGCAGGGCTGCCGTCGGCGAGGCCGCCCGGGCGACCGCCGGC
>JACQUR010000186.1 GCA_016210245.1 Chloroflexota bacterium | reverse complement strand
GTGCTGAGTCCTGAGTCCTGAGTAGGGGCGTCCTCACTCAGGACTCAGGACTCAGCACTCAGCACTCATCCGGCCACGGCCGGTCGCGCCGTCTCCGGGGCTGGCGCCTTGCGGGGCCAGTCGCGGAAGACCTTGCGCTCGCGGGCGGGGGTCAGCAGCGAGACCACGACCAGCGCGCCGACGCCGGCGAGGAAGCCGACGACCGAGGCGTCGATGAGCAGCGCCAGCGGCGCCGGCTGGAACAGCGCGTTGGTCAGCAGGATGCCCGCGGTGACCAGGAAGCCGATCCACAGCGCCGCCACTGCGCCCTCGCGGGTGGCCCGCTTCCAGCGCACGCCCAGGGCCATGGCCGGCCACATGGAGGTGCTGGTCAACGAGAACCCGGCGAGGGCGACGATGCCGAGCTGGGCGAACGAGTTGGTCGCGATGAACACCGAGACGATGGCGATCACGGCCGTGGTGATCCGCAGCCAGAGGATCTGGCGGCTCGGCTCCATCTGCACGCCCAGGATCTGGCCGACGAAGTCGCGCACCACGACCGCGCTAACGACGATCAGGTAGCTGTCGACGGTCGACATCATCGCCGCCAGGACGCCGGCGAACACGAGCCCCGCGAGGAGGGGGGGCAGGAACGTATTCACGAACAGCGGGGCGATCACGTCCGGGGCGGCGGGCTGGGGCAACTTGCCCTGGACGACGAGCGCCCGGCCGAAGATGCCGGTGAACCACTCCAGGACCATGATGCCGTAGCTTACCGTGCAGATCAGCGCCGCCCAGCGGAAGACGCTGGGCCTCCTGGCGGCGTAGAGCTTGGTGGCGAAGGCGGGCACGCCCATCATGCAGATGCCACTGAAGACCAGGTAGGAGAGGATGAAGCCCACGGCGAAGCCGCCCGTGGGTAACCAGGGCTCGACCATACTCGGGTTGACCTGGGTGATCGCCGTGTTGGTGGCGGTGAGGCCGCCGGTGAGGAACCAGCCCACCACGAACACGGTGATCGCCGCAATGTACATCAGGATCATCTGCACCACGTCGGTGTAGATGGCCGACATCATCCCGCCGGCGATCGAGTACAGGGCCACGATGCCCGCCCCGATCAACACCGCCGTCGCGAAGTCGACCCCCAGGACGACCTGCGTCACCCGTCCGATGGCCTGCCACTGGACGACGACGAAGGTGATAGTGACCACGAAGATCACCACGGTGGACGCGATCCGTGCCTGGCGGCTCTCGTAGACCAGCTCGAACAGGTCGGGAACGGTCAGTACGCCATACTTGCGGCTGATGATGTTGAGCGGGCGGGCCAGGACGAGGTACCCGGTCAGGAAGGAAAGCGCGCCGCCGAAGCACCACAGCCCGATAATCGGGGCGTAACCTACGGCGTAGGTCAACCCCGGGAGGCCAATGAAGGCGAAACCGCTGACGACGGTGGAGGTCATCGCCAGCGCGAGGGTGAGGGCGCTGAACTGCCGACCCCCGATGATGAAGTGCTCCTCGCGCTTCTGGCGCTGGCTCGCCCACGCGCCGATCGCGAGCACCACGAGGAAGTACAGGACAACCATGCCGACGACCACCGGGTTGCTCATGAGGCCATCTCCTTGTTCTCCTGTTTTCGATCCCTGCGCAGTCCTACAACCGCGTGCAACCATGGGTCTCGACGACTCAGCCGAATGCCCACCAGGTTTCCTCGTCGTCCTTGACCCGATACGTCAACCCGTAGACCAGGGCGAGCGCGATGCCGAGCGCGCTCATCACGACCAGGAGCACGAAGGTCAGCGGGGCCAATCCGAGGATCACGGTTTCTCACCTCCTTTCTGCTGCAAAGTCAGAGGGCAGACACCTTCCTATGTCTGCCCTCCGCCCTCCTCACGCGCCACGCTCACCTGCACGCACGAGTCGATGGTGAGCGTCGGAAGGTCGATGTCTTCCAGGTTGATCGGCATCAACCACTCGAAGCAGCCACCCCGGTCGGGCTGGCTGGCCACCGGCAGCTTGCGCGCCCAGTGGCCGCCGCAGCCGGCGAGGGCCACCACCTCCGGGTGGATGCCCTGGGTCAGCGCGGCCCGCACGCGCAGGCTGTCGCCGGTGCTGGCCGAGGTGATGCGCATCCAGTCGCCGTCGGCGATGCCCTTGCGCCGGGCTGTCTCCGGGTTGATGGCCGCCCGGTAGACGAAGGGGTGGATCGCTGAAACCTCGGCCAGCCAGGGGTTGTTGTAGGTGCCGGAGAAGGTCTGGAGCGGCACCTTGTAGTAGATGGCGAACAGATCCGCCCCATCGCGGCGCCGCTCGTAGGCCGCGCACGGCTTCCAGGTGGGCAGGGCGGCGAAGGCGGAGGTGTCCACGTTCAGGCGCAGCTCGCGCACCGCCTGGTCTACCTGCTGGCCGACGCCCAGCATCCACTCGAGGTAGATGGGGATGCGGGCGCTGGAGAAGGGCAGCCAGTAGACCTCCTCCACCCGCTTGGGCCACTTGAGCACCCCATGCGCCTTGAACCAGTCCAGGTCGAATTCGCCCCCGAACCGCGTGCGGTACTGGCGGTCGACGATCTCCGCCCAGGTGTAGCGGCGGACGGGATCGAGCACGTCGGCGTCCTGCAGGTTCCAGGATGCGTTGATCACGGTGTAGAACTCATCGCGCATGTCCAGGCGCTCGACCACCTCCAGCAGCACCTCGGCGAGCGGGCGGCGCTGGTGCGCGGGCGGGACCACCGGCTGGCGCACGTGGTAGCTCCACTCGTCCACCGGGGCGATGGAGCTCATCCAGTCCGGGATCGGGGTCAGCCGCTCCAGGTAGGAAGCGTCGGGCAGGACCAGGTCGGACAGATCGGTCGACTCGTCCAGGAACAGGCTGAAGGAGGCCTGGAAGAGGTGCTTGAGCGACTCGGCCACCTGGCGCGGGTTGGCGCAGGTCATCAGGTAGTTGGCGCCGGCGTGCAGGTGGAACTCGACTCGGTAGGGGATGCCGAACTGCTCCGGCTGCTGGAGCGTCAAGGGGAGCAGGGGCGAAACGGTGGCGCAGGTGGGGATCAGGCTGCGCCCGTCTGCCGTCTCGCCCACCCGCACCTCTTTCGGCGGGTAGGGGGGTGGGATGACGGGCCAGGTGCCCGTGACCAGCAGCCCGTCCTCGTCCGCCGAGGGCACCCAGGCGGGCCGCCCGCTCTCCGGGCGGCCCAGCGAGCACGAGTTCAGGCCCAGCACACCCCCCGGCACATTCGACGCGCCCAGCACCTCCACCAGCAGCTCGATCGCGAAGCTGGTCAGCAGCGCGTTGCGGTGGCCCTGCGCGCCCTTGAAGTAGGTGATGCCCACGGGCCGGTAGGGCAGGGTCTTGCCGTCCAGGACGATGGTGCTGCCGATCCGCGCCGCCTCGCCGTACTCCCGCGTGATCCGCCGAATGGTGGCCGCTGGCACGGTGGTGATCTCCTGGGCCCGCTCCGGAGTCCAGGGCTGCACCTGCTCGCGCAGCAGCGCAAAGGCAGGCCGGGCCGTGAAGCTGTGTACCTCGTACTGCCCGTCCAGGGCCGCCTCACCCAGGTCTGGCGCGTCGAATGGCCTGGCCACTCCGGCGACGCGGTCGAAGACCAGCGGCTTGTGGGTGCGCGGGTCGCGCACGTAGCGCCCATCCGGGCCGATCAGGTAGGGCGCGTTGGTGCGGTGCTGGAGGTGCGCCCGGTCGTACAGGCCGTATTCGTTGAGCAGCAGGTTGAGCATGGCCATGGCCAGGGCGCCGTCGGTGCCGGGGCGGATGGGAATCCACTCGTCCGCCTTCTCGGCCGCGTTGCTGAGGAAGGGGTCGATCGACACGTGGCGCATGCCGCGGGCGCGAGCCTCGGCCACGCGCTGGGCCATGCCCGGGAAGCAGTAGTGGCTGCCGAAGCCGGGCGCGGAGCCGAAGCTGATCAGGTAGGTGCAGTAGTGGGTGTCGATCACCTTGGACCAGGCGGCTTGCATGACCCCGCCCAGCAGGTGCTCGGCGTTGCCGCAGTGCGGGCCGGCCCCGGAGGTCCAGCTCTGGGGCGAGCCGTAGGCGATGGCGAAGAAGCGGGCGAAGAACAGCTCGTCGATGGCGGCCACGCTGCCGGTGAGCAGCATCTTGCGCGGGTCGTCCTGGCGGAGCTTGCGCAGACGCTCGACGATCGTGTCCAGGGCCTCGTCCCAGGAGATCTCCACCCAGCCCGGGTCGATCCCAAGGCCCTTGTTCGGGTTGGTGCGCTTCAGCGGCACGTTGACCCGGGCGGGATCGTACAGGGTCATGATCCCGCTCATCCCGCGGGCGCAGATCCGGCCGCGGTTGGTGCCCGAGTCGGGGTTGCCCTCGATCTTGACCACCACCCCGTCGACCACGTGGACCCTGAGCGCGCAGTAGCTGTAGCACAGCGAACAGGCGGTCGATATCCAGCGGTCCTCGGTTGCCACGAGCCCCTCGCCTCCCTTATCCCCTACAGTGGGGCAAATCTATCACGAGGCAGGGACAGGGTCAATCGCTGGCTGCGTCCTTCGGCAGACTCGGAGTGACTGCGTGGTCCTCACCTACCGAGAACCACATCGATTCCACTCATCACCTGAGCGAGGTGCGCTGGTGGCAGCCTGGCCACGCGCTCGGTAAGAAAGCCCCGATCGATGGCGATGATCTGCGACGCATTTGCAACCGAGTCCTTTTGAAGCCCTGCCACTGTAGCGGGTAGGAGCACGTTCCCGGGCGCCCGTGCCCAGGTTAGGTTGCTCGTCAACGGAACGCAGACCACCGTTGCAATCCTGCTCCTATTCAGGTGATCTCCTTGCACGATCACCACGGGTCGTCGGAAGCCGGGACCAGAGCCCGCGGGTACGGGCAGGTCCGCCCACCAGACCTCGCCCTGCGAGATCTCTACCACTCGCTTCGTTCCAGGATTCGCCGAGCGGCGGCAGTGACGAAGGGGTCGGTGGGCTCTTCTAACTGGTCCATGACCTGGTTCATAGCCTCGGTGACCTCATCCGGCGCATGCCGCGCCAGGTACTCCGAGAGCGCCTCGGCATAGAGCTGGCTTCGCGATTTCCGCGTCCGGCGGGCATGCCGTTCGGCGGCCCGAAACAGGTCATCTGGAAGAGAGACGGCTGTCTTCATACCTCTAGTATAACCGCTATCTTCTCCCGGGCAAACCATCCAGAAGCAGCGGCACACCCGAGGAGGGCTTCCTGGCCGAGGTGCCAGAGTTGCCAGGGTGCATCACCGCCGGCGAGACCGAGGTAGAGGCGTTGGAGCATCTCAAAGAGGCGATGGAGAGCTGGCTGCTGGTCGCCCTGGAGCGGGGCATCTCCATCCCCGAGCCGGCGCCACAGCCAGAGCGGGAGTACCGCGGACGGATGCTCGTGCGCATGCCCCGGACGCTGCACCGCAAACTGGCCCAGCGCGCCGAGCAGGAGGGGGTGAGCACCAACCAACTACAGGAGTTTGTACCACGGCCCACGGAACGTTTTTGTCGCGATGACTGAAGATGTCACCCTGCCAGTACTCAGCAGCAGGCGGGACAAGAACCATTGGTCACACGCGTCTATCGGAGGTCTTCCGGTAACTCGAAGATGTCCTCGGGTTCAGGTGGCACCGGCCGCCGCCGAGCGAAGGCCATCGCAAGGTCTGCCAATGAGGCTGGCGGCACCAGCGGCTCCCGGAACGGAATGAGCGACGGGTCTGATGGAGTCTCCGTCATGTCGGTCACACGCAATGCCGACTCGTCCTGATCTGACGTTGAGCATAGAGGACGACCTCGGTACCTGTGAACTGCGACACCACATGGTTCGCGTAGATCATGGTGGGAAGGTCAGCGGATGTAGAGCAAGGTTGCACCTACATCTGCCGCTCGGCTCGCTCCTCGAGGAACTTCCAGGAGGGGACGCGGCCGCCTTCGAGCCTGAAGAAGCCAGCGACACTGCGCAGCCGAGCTAGCCGTGTCTCCAGAGGCCCGGAAAGCTTCGGGTGATGGCAGGTCTTCGGGACCTCCTCTTGCTCGGGCGGGCGACCTGCCATTGGAGTACCTCGTCTTCGACCCACCTATGCACCTCCTGTACCCGTGGTTATGAGGGCCACCCTCGCCATTGTACCGGCAGCACCAACGGCGAGGGTAGCTCTGGCCTTTCGCCGGGTGTGACCAGTTTCTGTGCAGGCGGTCGCTGAGCCGTAGGGGGCGACGGCTCGGTCGCCCCGCCGCCCTCCCTCGTAGGGGGCGACGGCTCGGTCGCCCCGCCGCCCCGAGGGCGGCAGAGCGTGGTGCCCAGGGG
>JACQUR010000175.1 GCA_016210245.1 Chloroflexota bacterium | reverse complement strand
GTGCTGAGTCCTGAGTGCTGTTGATTTGAGATTTGAGATTGCAGAGTGCAGATTGGCTCCAATCTGCACTCTGCAATCTCAAATCTGCACTGCGGAGGCCGATGGCCTCGGCCGCCTGCTGGAGGCACTCGGCGATCGCCACGTTGGTGAGCCGCTCGCCGGTGGCGAAGGTGTCGTTCTCGCGCACGAGGTTCTTCAGCCGCAGATCGAGCGGGTCGAGGCCCAGGCGACGGGCGATGTCGTCCATCTGCGACTCGTAAGCCCAGGCCACCTGGGGCACGCCGAAGCCGCGGAAGGCCCCCGCCGAGGGCTTGTTGGTGTACACGCAGCGCCCGTCGATGCGCTGGTGGGGGAGGCGATACGGGCCGCAGGACGAGAAGGCGCCCTTCTTCATCGTCTCCGGCCCGACGTCCGCGTAGGCGCCGGTGTCGTAGACGGCCTCTACCTGGCGGGCCACCAGCGAGCCATCGCGCTTGACCCCGGTCTTGAGGCGGACCACCACGGCGTGGCGGACGATGGTCAAGAACACCTCTTCGCGGGTGAGCACCCACTGGACGGGGCGGCGCGCCTTGCGGGCCAGGGCCGACACGAGCGGCTCCAGCTTGGGATAGAGCTTCCCGCCGTACCCACCGCCGAGGTACGGCACGATGATCCGCACCCGCGTTTCGGGCAGGTTGAACAGCTCGGCCAACTGCCAGCGGATCTCGGATGGATCCTGGGTGGAGCTGTAGACCACCAGCTTGCCGGAGGCCTCCCAGGAGGCCGTGCAGGCGTGCGGCTCCATGGCCCCATGCTGCACCGTGGGCACGGTGTAGGTGTCCTCGAAGATCTCGTCCGCCTCGGCGAAGCCGGCCTCGACCTCGCCCTGCTCGACGCGGTAGCTGCAGCAGACGTTGGTGTTCGGCTCCAGGTGCAGGATGGGCACGCCGCGCTCGATGCTTCGGGCGCGGATCGAGGCGAGCATCTCCGGCCTCAGGGTGTGGATGAGCGGCGCGCCCGGCTGCATGGCCTCGATCGGGTCGAGCACAGCCGGCAGCGGCTCGTACTCGACCTCGACCAGGTCCAACGCCTCCTCGGCCAGGTCGCGCGCCTCGGCCGCTACCGCCGCCACCACGTCGCCCACGAACCGGACCTTGTCGATCGCCACGATCGGCTGGTCGCGGACGACCTGCCCGTAGTACGGGTTCGTGCCCTGCACGTCATCCCGCGTCAGCACCACCACCCCCGGCAGGCGCGCGGCCTTGCTGGCGTCCACCCGCACCAGCCGGGCATGGGGATAGGTGCTCCGCAGCACCTTCGCGTGCAACATGCCCGGCAGTTCGATGTCGGCCGTATACTGGGCCAACCCCGACACCTTGGCCGGGCCATCGACGCGGGGGACATCCACTCCAATGACGGTCATGGCGCTGCTCCACTTGCGCTGCAGGTCGCGGGGACGTTGTGCCTGCTCAAGCTGATGGCGCTTATGGTGCCATTAACCGGGCCACGAGTCCATACCCAGCCCCCGGGAATTCCAGCAAGAGACCGCAATCTACTCGGCTCAGTGCTCAGTGCCGTGCCAGGCTGGGCGCTGTCTCCATCTCTCCTAGGGCTATTCAGTGGTCCGGTTTCGAGCGGTCGCGGGATGGTCACCTGCCGCCCTGAAGGGCGGGCCTAACGCCCAGGCCCGCCCTTCAGGGCGGCAGGTGCGGACAACTGAATAGCCCTAGGGGTACACTGCTGGCCATCAGCTTCACCTCCTGGAGTGATACGATGATCTCCTCCGGTGATGCCTCCGCTCCGCCCGTCGCGCCGGCAACGCCGGCCATCCCGCCCCTTGCGGTCACCGGCCTGGTGATCACCAGGGCCGATCTCATCGCAGGAGCAGCCGGGGGACAGGAGGTCTTGAATCTGATCGCCGGCGGTGATGGCGCAGGGGATCTCCCGGCGCTACGCTGGAAGAGCGCTTCCGGCACCGTCCGGTTGGAACTATGGACCGATGCGGCGAATGGCTACTCGCGTCTCAAGTCCGCTGGCACGCTCGCGCTGCACGCTGGCAACGTTGGCTTCACCGGCCAGAACGAGTTCGTGACCATTACCCCGAGTGGGGATGTCGGGGTGGGCATCGCCAGCCCGCTGTCAATCCTCCACGTTCGCAGGGATGTCACCGGCCAACTGGGTCCCTCGCTCACCCTCATGAACGGCAATGGGGGTGTTGGCGCGGGAGCATCGATTGACTTTGATGGTGCCAATCGTCCAGCGGCTAATCCTCCAGCGGCCAGAATACAGTCCCTGGACGACGGATCCTGGTCGTCTCACCTCGTGTTCATGACCAAGAACCCCGGCGCGGTCGCGTATCCGCTGTTGGAACGAATGAGAATCACGAACGAGGGCAACGTTGGCATCGGGACGGCAAGTCCCGCTTACTCCCTGGAAGTCGTGCGGGAAGGGAATGCTGTTCTCAAGCTGAAGAACACTGAGCCAGGGGCCTCGAACTCGACCGTTCTCGACATGCTCAACAACGGCGAAGCGTCCCGGCTGTCGATTGGCGTCAACAGCACGACCCACAGCGAGCCGAACACGGCGTTCTTCTGGATGTACAACAACTTCAGCATGAAGTTCGGCACCTCGGGCCTTGAACGGATCCGAATCACGGGTGACGGCAACGTCGGAATCGGCACGGCCTCGCCTGCGGCCAGGCTGGAGGTAGCGGGCGGCGCGGTGCGCGTGGGAGGACGGGAGGTGATCGATGCCAGCGGGCAGGCCCTCTATGGATGAGGCACCGACGTGGCACTACTCCCCATCCGGCAGGCGTGTACGTTGCTGTTCCGCCGCGAGCGTTTGGGCACGACCGAGGTTTCGGACGCGGCCGGTAGTCGACTGGAGTGAGCGGAGGTAGGCATGGGGCGCGCGTGGCCGGACACTGCGGTAGCTGGTGGGCCCATCAAGGCGAGCCAGGTATCTGGCTTACGGACGGCCATCGACCAGGATCTGGCGGCCGCCCAACTGTCGTACGCCTGGACCTGGGCCAACGTCACGCCGGGGACTGCGGTGCTGGCCAAGCACTTCACCGAGCTGCGGGCAGCCATCCAGCAACTGTGGGACTTCAAGGCTCGCGGCCCGTTGCCCGCCTGGACCAGCGGCGTGACGCCCGGCGGGCCAAGCCTTGGCACCGCCGCCACCCCGATCCGCGCCAGCGACGTTACCGACCTGCGCACCTGGCTCAACCAGTACGAGGACAACCATCCGCCATCGGCGCAGGGAGTAGACAGCAAGAGCTACGATCCGAACTCACCTGTACATCCGGTCATCCAGGTTGATTGGGCACAGGATATCAAGAGCCTGTCGACGCAGCAGCCTCTCTTCGTGCGCTGCAACGTGGTGGCTCCCACCCATGAGGATTTCGCCCCCGGTGACAAGGATCGCTACAAACGGCATTCAACCGCTACAGGGACCAGGGTTTGCGAGTCTTCGCGCTCTTTACTGGGGAATTCTACACGGGTCCGGGAGAAGCGCAGCCAGGTGATCCGCTGGACGCTGACTTCACGAACCCGTACATCAACGCCTTCGTCAACCGTGCTGGCGCCATCACGACCGACTTCCGCGCCAACGCTGGCGTGGACGATTACATCATCTGGAATGAGCCTAACGAGGTAGGGGGCGCACCCCTCGACGCGGAGCACTTCGCGGCGCTCCTTCGCCAGTGCTGGCTGAACCTCACCGACGTGCCGCGCATCTACTGGGGCGGGGTCATTTTCGGGCCGGGAGTGGGGGACCAGCCAGACCAGAACAGCCTGGACTACATACGTGGGGTCTATCAGGCGCTCTACGACCGAGGGCTTGCAGGCGGGGAGTACGGCGCCTGGCCCTGGACCGGGATCAACATCCACATCCACCGCGACCGGACAGAGGCCCACATCCAGAACCTGTTCGATGCGGTCAACGAGATCCGCTCGGATTGGGGCGAGAGTGGGGATCTGCTGGTGGGCGAGTGGGGTGTCACAGCGCAGGACTACAACAGCGACCCGAACTCGCTCAGCCATGTGTTCAACCTCATCAAGCCGCACCCGAGCATGATGTTCCTGTTCGCGCACCATGTCCATGAGCAGGGAGGCACCTGGGGCCTGCGGAACTTCGGCATGATTCAGGACCAGTTCACCCTGGGCGCCCCGACCGTCCTGTACGGTCCCTATGATGCGTTAGTTGGGACGTAGGGTGCTACGCGCCGCGTGCCTCGCCGCTCTTGTCCTGCTGCTGGCTGGCGCGCACCCCGGTGTGGCCCTAACCTCGGCGGCGATGGCCGAGGCACCGTGTCCGCTTACGGCAGGCTGGACACAACTCCCCGCTCCCGAGAAGCCGGTGCTCATCGAGGGGTTCGGCTTGCGAGGGAACAGTGCCGTGGCGGCCGCCTGGGCAGCCCCGAGTGTGTTGTTCGTCGGAGGGTTTCAGGGGCTCCATCGCACGGATACGTGCGGTATGCGTTGGGAGTTGATGCGCATCCCACCTGCAGGCGCGCTGGCCCGAAGGTTCAGCACTGATGTTTTGATATAAGCCGCGGCCCGATGGACTGGAGTGTGAGCGGGTCACAATCTGGTCACAGCATGGCGTCAGGGTCTGGACCGTTGGGTGGGGAGGGTGTATGTC
>JACQUR010000012.1 GCA_016210245.1 Chloroflexota bacterium | reverse complement strand
GCAGGGCGACCGGGCGCGAGATACCCTTGATGGTCAGGTCGCCCGCCATCGTGTACCGATCCTCGCCCGCCGGCTCGATCTTCGTGCTGTGGAAGGTGATCGTCGGATACTTGTCCAGCTCCAGGAAATACGACCCCCGCAGGTCGTCGTCCCGCTGTGCGTTGTGGGTATTCAGGCTCGCCACATCAATGGTCACGTCCACGGACGAGGCCGTGGGGTTCTCCGGGTCCACGGTGCCGCTGGCGGCCACCTGGTTGAACCGGCCGCGCACGGTCATCATGCCGAAGTGTTTGACGGCGAACTCCACCTGGGTGTGCATCGGGTCTATTCGCCAACTCATGGAATGGTTCTCCTTTCGAAGTGGATGCCAGTCCACCTATGCTTGGCCCACTGTAGTGGACGCGCGTCCGCTTGTCAACGATTTCGGTATACTTGGCCAGGAGGTGACCGCATGTCGCACCACCCCAAGCTCCACACCCCGCCTGCCGCGCCCCGTCCTGGCCACCCGTCGTCCCGGCCTCGCGAGCGGCGCGACGCGGCGGAGCGCCGCCAGCGCATCCTGGCCGCCGCGGCGCGGCTCTTCATGGAGCGCGGCGTGGAGGCGGTCACCATGGAGGAGATCGCCCGCGCCGCCGGGGTGGGCAAGGGCACCCTCTACCGGCGCTACTCGGACAAGGGGCAACTGTGCCTGGCGGTGATCGACGCCTGCATCCGCCACTTCCAGGACGAGGTCACCGCCGAGCTGAGCCGCGCGGATGGAGCCACCTCGGCGCTCGACCAACTGGACGCCTTCCTGGGGCGGCTGATCGCCTTCGTCGAGGCGCACACGGAGTGGCTCGGGGTCGTGGCCGACCAGGCGGCGGGCGAGCGCCGCGGGGCGTTCCACTGTGGCCCGCTCTACCAGTGGGTGCATGGAGTCGTCGCTCGTCTGCTGGAGCGGGCGGTCGCCACGGGGGAGGCGGCGGTAGAGGACTGCGTGTACACGGCCGATGTGCTCCTGGCGACCGTGGACGTCGACCTCTACCTGTTCCAGCGCCGCGAGCGGGGCTACACGCCCGAGCGGATCCGTGCGGGGCTGCGGCGCCTCGTCGCGGGCCTGCGCGCCCGGCCGGCTCCCGAGGGGCGGGAACGGGCATCCCCATAGCAGCCTGCCCTGCCCGTCAAGACCTCACTCGCTTGAGTGCGCCTGGACCACTGAGCAGACGACCCGGAGCTTCCGCGTGGATGGCGTCGAGCAGCTCCGCGACCATCGGCTCCGAGTCGGGATGCAGAGCGACCCAGACCGTCGATCACGCCTGGCCCACCGCGGTCCTGACACACCGGGCTGGGCCATCCCCGATCATCGAAACGGCCCATTCCAGGTCCTCGAACACGACCATGAGTTTGCCGCTTGACCTGATGACAGATTAGTACTACTGTGTACAAAGTATCAGCGCCGATGGAGGTAGTGAGATGGGCGAAGGCGGGCCGACGACTCAGACTATGAAAGCCTCGGAGGTGAGGCAGAACTTCAGCCAGCTTCTGAACAAGGTCTTCCGACGGGAGACCTGCGTGATCGTGGAGAAAAGCGGCATCCCGGTCGCAGCCATCATCTCCGCCCAGGACCTGGAGCGGCTCAACCGCCTGGAGCAAGAGCGCGAAGAAAGATTTCGCCATCCTGGATGAGCTGCGGCAAGCATTCCAGGACGTGCCTGATGAGGAGTGGGAACATCTCCTGGCTGAGCTTGCCCACACCTTCGAGGACCCGTACTTTCGCCAGCGACTCAGCACCCAGCAACCTGATGACTGACCTTCTTGCCCTCCGCCGCCTTGTAGGGAACGCTAGGGGCGCTGCGCCCCCTCGCGCGCACGGGTTTCCGCGCCAGGACCATTGCGGCAGCCACGCGCTACACCCGAAAATCGAGCCTCAACTCCTCTACCCGACGAAGCAGCTGACAGTCACCCGTCGATCGAGCATGCTTTTCCAAGTGCGCGAGTATCCCGTACTGTTCCTCGAGCTTCGCAATGTCGTAGCACGGAAGGCTTGGCGCCTCCAACTCGTTGAGCAACACGATGCTTCTGGACTCGAGGCCGGTACAGACGTACCGGGTGACCCGGGGGGCAACCACGTCGCGCAAGATATGCACGAATAGGTCGTCTGCCTCAGCCGTTCCTTCTCGCAGCGCAAGTCTCAGGTCAATGCGCCTCTTGTACTTACGCACGTCAGATCTGGTCATGAGCGAGACGGGGGCGACCAACATCACCAGGAGAATCTCGCGAGTTCGGCGCGAGGGCGCCACTTGCATGTCTCTCCGCATCGCGTGCCAGTCTCCGCATAGAACACGTCCAGAACTTCATCCCGCCACGCGCGGTACTGGCTGCTCCCATCCGTCCGTGTGAGCGCCTCGATGAAAGGTGGCAACCGTTCAGGTGGGGGCATGAAGCTAGGACTGGTGCGCCGTCAGGCGTCGAGGGACCCTGTCGGTCCGAGCCGCGACCGTGAGGGAGCGGAACGCCCGACCCTGCCCCGGTTGGCCCCCACGCAGGCGACCGCTCGGCGGGCGAGCCGGGCGCGGCGGGCGATGCGGCGGGTCCGACGAGGGTGGACGCGAGGAGGTGGACGAGGTGCGGCCCAGCCGCGGTGAACGGTCACAGCTTCTCTTTTGCCTTTCGCCCTTTGCCCTGATGACCTCGCTTCACGGCTGCTGGAGCAGGCGCACGATGGCCTCTGCCGAGAGGGCTTTCTTGGGCAGGAATGCCACCGCACCCACGGCCCGGGCCAGGGGTTCGTACTGGGGATTGCCCAGGGCGCTGACCAGGATGATGCGCAGCTCCGGCGCGGCGGCCAGGAGTCGCCGGGCTGCCTGGAAGCCGTTCAGACCCGGCATCTGCACGTCGAGGATGACGACCTTGGGTCGCAGGATCGGCAGCAGCGCGAGCGCTTCCTCCGTGCTGGTCGCTTCCCCCAGCACGGCCAGGTCGGAATGCCCGTGCAGCAGCGTCCGGGCCAGGCGGAGGAAGGCTGGCTGATCGTCCACGAGCAGGAGCGAGTGCATCACGGTGTTGATCTACCCCCCACCGATCATAGCAACGCGGACAGGGGGTGAACAGGGTGCTAGCCCCCCTCTTCGGTCGAGAGTTTTCCCGCTTCAACCGGAACTCTTCCCTGTTCCCTGGAAGTAGCTCTCCTGAAGGTACAGGAGCACCGCTTTCACCCGGGGGTGGAGCGCGCTTTCCTGCCGGTCGATGCCCAGCTCGCGGTACAGCAGGTTGATCTGGTTCTCCACCGACTTCTCAGCCAGCACGAGCTGTTGGGCAATGGCCGCGTTGGTGAAGCCCTGGGCGATAAGGCCCAGGATCTGGCGCTGGCGGGGGCTGAGCTGCACGAGTTCTCCGCCCGTCCTGGGGCGCAGCCCGGCCACCAGTTGCGGGTCCAGCACCACCAGCCCCGCCGCGGCGCCCTCGATCGCGCGTAGCAGGGCGCCGATATCGCTCACCGACTTCTTGAGCAGGTAGGACCAGCCGGGGAGCGCCGCCGGAGGGAGGGAGGCGACGAACTGCGGCTCGCCATGATTGGAGAGCAGCACGACGCCCAGGTCCGGGAGACGCCGGCGCAGCAGCAGGCCCAACTGGATGCCGTTCAATCTGCCCCGCAGCTCGATGTCCAGGAGCGCCACGCGGGGCTGCAGGCGCGGCACAGCCTCGAGCGCTGTCTCGCCGTCGGCAAAGGCGCCCACCACCTGGAGCCGCGGGTGCTGCGAGAGGGCGACGCGCAGCAAGTCCCGGTAGAGGTCCTCGTCTTCCACCAGCGCGAGGCTAATCTTGTCTTCCGTTGCTTGAGCCTCTGGGAGCGCCATCGGCGAGCCTCCGCGTCAATACCGATACTTCAAGCGCCGGTACAGCACGCTCTGCAGCAGGCCCAGCGCGGCCAGGTCGGTGACCAGGGCGCTGCCGCCGTAGCTCACAAAGGGGAGCGGCATGCCGGTCACGGGCAGCAGGGTGAGGTTGGCCCCCAGGTTCACGAAGACCTGGTAGAAGAGCATGCCCGCCAGGCCAAAGGCCATCAGGCGCCCGAACCCGTCGGCGGAGCGGTCGGCCACGCGGATGATCCGGAACAGGAGGATCAGGAACAGGCCGACGAGCACCAGCGCGCCGACAAAGCCCAACTCCTCGGCCAGGACCGAGAAGATGAAGTCACTGTGCTTGACCCGCAGATAATCTAACTGAGTCTGGGTGCCCTCGGTGAGGCCCCGCCCCAGCAGGCCGCCGGAGCCGATGCTGATCCGCGCCTGCAGGATGTTATAGCCCTCCCCAAAGGGATCGGTTTCGGGATTGGCCAGCGTGGCGAAGAAGGTCAGCAGGCGCTGGCGCATGTAGTCCCGCAGCGCCAGCCAGCCCAGAGGCAGCGAGAGCAGACCCAGGCCCAGCATGAGCGCCACGTGGCGATGGCGCACCCGGGCCACCAGCAGCATCACGAACCAGATGGCCAGATAGCTGAGGGAGGTCCCCAGGTCTGGCTGAAGGTAGACCAGGAAGACGGGCGGGAAGACGAGCGCCGCCGAGCCGAGCACCCGCCGCAGGGTAAGCGGCCCCTCCTGGTGCTCGGCCAGGAAGCGGGCCAGCGCCAGGACGACCAGCACCTTGCCGACCTCTGAGGGCTGGAGGTCGGCGCCGCCAAAGGTGAGCCACCGCCGCGCCCCGTAGTCGGCCTGGCCCTTGCCAACCAGCAGGACCACCCCCAGCAAGAGCAGGCCGAAGCCATAGGCCCAGTAAGCCAGTGCCCGCAGGCCGCGGTAATCGAAGAAGGTCAACAGGACGATGATCGCCGCCCCGAGCAGGCCATACAGCCCCTGGCGAAGCGTCCAGGAGGTGGGGGGGAAGACGCGCTCGCAGGGCCACGGGCAGGTGGCGCTGTGGATCAGCACCATGCCATACAGCACCAGCAGGCCCGCCGCGCCCAGCATGACGAAGTCGAGATCGCGCCACCGTTGCAGCTTCATTCCGCCGCCGAAACCGTAGCGCGGGGG
>JACQUR010000174.1 GCA_016210245.1 Chloroflexota bacterium | reverse complement strand
GGGGGTCGGGGGGGGGTGGGGGCCGCCCGCGCCCCCCCCCCCCCCGACACCGCCCACTACCTCTCTCTCATCAGGGTCAGCGACACGCTGGCTTGCTCCAGGTGGATGTAGCCGCGGTCCGTCCGCCTGGCCAGCTCCTGGGTCAGCGCGACCAGCGGCTGCTCCGCGATCGGCAGGATCATCCCCATGCGCATGTCGTTGGCCCACAGGCTCTGTTGCCCATCGCGGATGGTGGTATCGACGAACCTGATCTCGGCCATTGCTCCCTCGCGCGCCGAGCGCTGGCGGATCGATCCGCGCGCCAGCCGAGTATATCCACGGCCTCCGGGGCGCGCAATGTGCGTCACCCGTCGCGCGTAGGGCCGAGCCGCTGGGTCGTCCTCCCGCGAGCTCACCACCCCGCTTGCGCGGAACTTGGTTCCGCCAGGGTGAGCTGCCGCGCCCCCTGAGTTTCCACGCCCGGTGGGCGTGTATGGTGGGCGTGTATAATGAGGTTGCAACCTGCAGCCTGGCGAGGACACATGGTTTCCACAGGTGGCGGCGGCTTCGACTTACCCATGGGTGGCGCCGGCGGTCCCCTCGCCATTGTCGCCATCGCCATCGCCCTGCTGGTGCTGCTCTGGTTCGTCAAGGAGCAGCTCTCGTAGCACACTCCCCATCGGCTGGCCGCGCAAGCGAACCGCCAGGCTATCTCAGAGCCTGGCGGGCTGAGGCACAATCGCGGAGCGAAGCCGTTATGGCAAAGCGTGAGCGCGGGCCAGAAGCACTGCCAGAGCACTTCGGAAGTCTCGACGAGGCTGCCGAGTTCTGGGACTCGCATGACCTGGCAGATTTCTGGGCTCTGACCGAAGAGGTCCATTTCGACGTGGACTTGCAGCAGCAGCGCTACCTCGTGGCGCTGGATCCCAAACTGGCAGAGCAGTTGGCCGCCGAGGCCCACAAGCGGGGCCTCTCCACCGAAACCCTGGTCAACCTGTGGCTGAAGGACAAGCTGCAGGAATTGATAGCCTGAAGCCTGCTAGTCCACCACCTCCACGTCTACTCCCTGCGCTCGAAGCGTGGCCAGCGCCTGCTCCAGGGCGGGAGCGTCCGCGGCGCGCAGCCGCACCAGGGCTGCTCGCCTGGGCGCCCCTTCGACTGACACCTCGGCTGGCACAGGGCTGGCTCGCCGACTATCCACGCGGAGCGTCTGCCAGTGGTACGCCGCCACGACAGCCGCGACGATCGCCACCGCGAACGAGCGGGCGAGTTGCGTGGACAGCACAGCCGAGGAGGGGCCGCCGAGGGCCAGGTTGAGCAGGTTGAAGACCACGCTCGCCAGGCTGCCGAGCAGCGCCAGGCTGCCGGCGATCAGGGTCAGATACGTGTACAGGCGGCGCGTCAGCGACGAGGCTTCCTCGTCCGACGCGCGGGCGGCGGGCCGCCAGTGTATCAGCCACACTGGCAGACCGACAATGATCAGGGTCGAGAACAGCGCCACCTGCTCTCGCCACCAGCCGACGACGGCGGTCCCGGTGGCGCTGGTGAGGAAGTCGGCCAGGGTCCAGAGCAACCCCCCGCTCCCGAGCGCCGCGGCAGCCAGCGCGAGCAGCGCCACCAGGTAGGTATAGAAGCGTCTCACTCCCACCTGGCGGGGCGCCTCGACGACGCCGGCCTGGCGGCGAATCGCGGCGCGCTGGTACGCCCAGCCCACGCCGTACACCAGGGCCGCGCTGGCGGGGCCGGCCGCGGCCTGGAGCAGGTTGCCACCCACCCCGCCGGGCCGCTCCACCCCGAACACGCGCGCCAGGGCGAAATACAGAAGCTGGCTGGCGCCGACGAGCGTCCCGGCCACGGTGACCGCCAGGAGGAGAAACAGGTACACGGTGCGCAGGGTTGCGCGGGCATCCTCTCGAGCCGCCTCGGGCCCCAGGGTGCGAGGCAGCCCCAGCCAGTGGCCGAGCCACACGGCCAGGCCCACCACCGCTCTCGGCGCCCCCGCGGCCACAAGAGCGGCGCCGCCAACCGACAGCGACGTGAACACCTGCCAGAGTCGCTCCACCAGGAGGCGGGAGCCTTCGATGCCCACGAGCGCGCCGGCCAGGGCCGCGCCGTACAGGTACCAGCGACGGAGGGTAGCGGAGCCGCCGGCCTCGCCCACGATCGCCCGGTCCGTGGCAGAGACGCGCCAGGAGAACAACCAGACGGCCGCCGCTACCAGGAGCGTCGGGACGGCCGACAGCATGGTTGCTACCACCAGGTAGGAGGAGCGGTCGAGCAACTCCAGCGCCCGGTCGAGGAGTTGGAGCAGCGAGTTGGCCGCGGCCACCCCGGCACCTGCCAGGACCACATAGACGAACAGCCGCCGCAGGACGCTCGCGCGCTCCCCCCGGCTCGCCGCGGCGGCTCGCTGGGCCCACGACCAGTGGACGAGCCACACGGGAAGCCCCACCAGCGCCAGCGCGCCCCACCAGGCGACTCCCTCGCGGACGTAGCCCTCGGTATTGGTGGCCGGCGCGCCGGCCAGGACCTCCACCAGGATGCGCGCCAGGTTGGCCGCGCCCGAGGCCAGCATGGCGAGGCCCGCGGTCGCCAGGAGGTAGGTGTAGATGCGCCGAATGGCCAGCATCGCTCGGCTCTAACCTCTCGGGGAGAGCAGGTACGGCTCTCCTGGCGTGGTGACTCGCCAGGCGCCATCCTCGCGGGCGAGGTACACGACGACTCGACCGTAGCCGGTGTCTCCGAACAGCCCGCCCGTCGAGGGATGGAGGAGTGCCAGTTCTACGCGTGCCGTGTCGTCGTCGACGCGCTCGTCGTTCACGACCAGGCGAGTGCGCTGATCCACGCGCCGCACGCGCTGAATGAACTGGTCGCGGGTGGTGGACGTGCGAGCGGTGGCCGCCAGCAACTCCCAGGCCTGCTCTCCGTCCCCACGTTGCACCGCGTCCTCGAAGGAGAGCGCGACCCCCGCCGGCGTGCTCAGGTCGGGTGAGGTCGAGCGGCCACGCCCGAAGACGACGACGGCAAGGCCCAGCAGCACCAGGGCCAGCACTCCGGCGACGATTCCCGCGGTGAACCGGTCCATGGCCCTCCGACGCCCGAACGACTGCGGTTGGGAACCCGGTTGGCGTGCGATGCCGCACCCGGCTAGCGCCATTCTGCCAGGCAGCGCCGCTGGCGTCAATTCGCCGATGGCTGCTTCCAGCGGCTTGGGGCGAGTGAGCCGGGCCTGGTGGGGCGGGCGTCTCTGCCCGCCCGTCGCCCAGCGGCGCCGGCACGGGCGGGCAGCGACGCCCGCCCCACCAGGGGAGCCTCGCGGCCTCAGTTAGGGCAGGGAGGCGCCAGTAATCACCCGGACCTGGTATGACCCGAGCGGACTGTCGACTGTGAACTGTCGACTGTCGACTCGGTCTAGCACTTGCTGAACCCGCAGTCGCGGCACTTGTAGCACGCCTCTTCGAAGAGCAGCGCGTTGCCGCAGTCGGGGCAGAACTCGCCGGTGGTCGCCAGCGGGAGCGCAAGCTGGGCAGAGGGCACCGGCAGGGGCTCCTGGCTCGGCTCGGAGGTCTGGAGGTACTCGTCCAGCACCTTGGCTACCGCATCCGGCAGGCTGCGGGAGCGCTCCGGGCCGAAGCCCCAGGAGCTGGAGCCGCCAATCCCACGCAGCTTGCGCACCACCTCGGCCAGGCGGTCGCGAGCCGGCATGGCCGACGGAGTGCGCAGGATGGTGGAGATCAGCTTGCCGATGGCCTCGGCCAGGGCCGCGACGTCGCTGCCTGCCTTGCCCTGGTTGACGAACACCTCGTAGGGCTGGCCATCCTCGTCCTCGTTGATGGTCACGTAGGCGGTGCCCAGCGGCGTCTCCTGCCGATAGGTGCGCCCGAGGAGGGCACGCGGCCTGGGCCGAAGCGAGGTTCCAGACGCGGGGACGCGGGGAAGCGGGGACTCCTCAGACGCGGGGACGCGGGGACGCGGAGACGCGGAGAGAGGTCCGGTGCTTGCTGGCCCCGCGTCCCCGCGTCCCCGCGCCTCCGCGTCCGTGCCTGCGGTCCCCACGTGCAGCACGCCCTCCTTGGAGCCGTCGCGGTAGACGGTGATGCCGTTGCAGCCCAGCTCGTAGGCCAGGCGGTAGGCCCGGGCCACGTCGTCCACCGTCGCGGTGTGGGGCAGGTTGATCGTCTTGGAGACCGCGTTCTCAGTGTGCTTCTGGAAGGCGGCCTGCATCCGCACGTGCCAGTTGGGGTGGATGTCGTGAGCGGTCCCGAACACGCGCTGCCAGGGCTCGGACACTCCCTCCACTCCACGCGCCGTCCCCCGCTCGCGGATCGTGGCCGCCAGGCCCTCGGTCCAGAAGCCCTCGCGACGGGCGACCTCCTCGAAGTACGAGTTGGTCTCCAGGGTGAGCTGGCCGTCGAGTGAGCCGCGGCGATCGAACACCAGGGCGAAGAGGGGCTCGATGCCGGACGAGCACCCGGCGATGATGCTGATGGTGCCGGTGGGGGCGATGGTGGTGACCGTCGCGTTGCGCCGCGGCCGCCCATTCTGGTAGATGCTCCTGGACCAGTTCGGGAAGGGGCCGCGCACCTCAGCCAGGCGGCAGCTTTCATCCTGGGCCGTCTGGTTGATGAAGCGCATCACCGCCTCGCCCAGTTGGAGCGAGGACTCAGAGTCGTAGGGGATACCCAGCAGCAGCAGCAGGTCGGCCCAGCCCATCACCCCCAGGCCGATGCGCCGATTGGCCTTCACCGCCTGGTCGATCTTCTGATCCGGGTAGGGGTTGACCTCGATCACGTCGTCCAGGAAGCGGACGCTCAGCCGCACCACCTGCTCCAGGCGGTCCCAGTCGATCGCCTCCCGCCACCCGTCAGACCGGCCGTTGGTATGTCCGTTCGTGGGCGCCTGCGGGCGGACGAAGCGGGCCAGGTTGAGGCTGCCCAGGTTGCAGGCCTCATCGGGGTACAGCGGCTGCTCGCCGCACGGATTGGTAGCCTCGATCGGCCCCATAGGCGGCACCGGATTGGCCGGCCCGGCGTTGATGCGGTCGATGAACACCACTCCCGGGTCGCCCGTCTCCCAGGCACCGTGGACCAGTCGATCGAACACCTCTCGGGCCGAGAGCGTGCTGGCCACCTGCCCGGTGCGCGGGTTGACCAGCTCGTACGGCTCGCCCCGCTCCAGCGCCTGCATGAAGCGATCGGTCACCGCCACCGAGATGTTGAAGTTGGCGATCTGCCCCTCCAGCAGCGCCCGCTTGAGCGCGCGCTGGCGCTCCTCGGACAGCCAGGGGGCCACCGCCTCGAAGGCGGCCCGCTGGCGCTCGTTCAGCTCGCGCTTGCAGTCGATGAAGCGCAAGACGTCCGGGTGGTCGATGCGCAGGATGCCCATGTTGGCCC
>JACQUR010000173.1 GCA_016210245.1 Chloroflexota bacterium | reverse complement strand
GGCCAGCAAGGCAAACAGGCGGCCGTAAATGGCGCGCGCGCCCGCGGCGTCGTCCCTGGTTGGTTCACCCTCGCCGGTTGCCAGGGCCAGCAAGTCCAGGAACCGGCGCCCGATGGGGTCCTCGACCACGCCGGCCAGCACGCTCAGGCCGCGGGCGCCGTGGAGGGCACGAGCGGGCTGGGGACTGGCGGCTGGGGGCTGCGTGCCAGTGGTTGGAGGTTGGAGGTTGGAGGTTGGAGAGTGGAGCGCTGGATCCCTGGTGACGTCGTTCAACCTTCAACCTCCGACCTTCAACGGGTGTGCCGGGGGCCATTGTAGCCAAAGGGTGCGTGGAACGGCTATGGAGGCTGCGCCCGCTCAGGTAGCGCACCATCACCCCCTCCGCGGCCACCAACGTGCCGAGTTGGGCGCCCGCTCCTGTTGATGATCCCCCAGCTTACCGCTCCCCCCCGCTCCCCCCGATGCCCCCCCACAAGAACTGGTCAGACCCGCCCTCCTGCTCGATCGAGCTTGCCGCCACGCCGCCAGCCCTGCTACCATTGCGGCCCGTGACCAACGTAGCTACACTCGCCAGACAACGCCCGGCTCCGCCCGCCGCTCCGCCCGCGGCGCGCGCCAACCGACTCCGGACCCTCGCCAGCTTGCCTCTGCTGGCCCTGGCCCTGGTCTTCGCCGTGCTGGGCCAGCGCCTGCTGGCCGAGCGCATGCTTCCATTGGACCCGGTTATCCTGTACCTCGTCGCGCTGGGGCTCTGGTTCCGGGCCCTGGCCTTTGCCCGGCCGGCGTGGACGGCGCCAGCGTTCTGGCGCGCTGTGCCGGCCGCAGCGCCGCTGCGGCTGGCCTCCCGCGCCCATTTCCCGCTGGCGCTGGGCTTCGCCGTCCTGGCCTGGCTGCTGCTCGATGGGGATTCCTTCACCCGTGGCGGCGTCGTGGCCTGGGTTGGCAGCCTCATCTTCCTGGCGCGGGCCGTCCTTCGCCCGCCGCAGGCAGCGCTGCGGCGGCTGCGCGAGGCGGCCGCGCGCTTCGTCGTCGAGGGCTGGCGGCCACGGATATCGGCCGAGGCGCTGCTGCTGGTCGGCGTGCTGCTCGTCGCCGCGTTCTTCCGCCTCTACCAGCTCCCCAGCGTGCCCGGCGAGCTGACCAGCGACCCGATCGAGAAGCTGCTGGACGTGCGCGACGTGCTGCAGGGCAAGGCGCCGCTCTTCTTCGCCCGCAACGCCGGGCGCGAACCGATCCAGTTCTACCTGGCCGCGGCCCTCACGGGGTTGACCGGCCTCACCTACCTGACCCTGCAGCTCGTGATGGTCGCGGCCAGCCTCCTGGCCGTCCTGGCCACGTACTTCCTGGGCAGGGAGCTCCTGTCCGCCCGCTTCGGGCTCCTGGCGGCGCTGCTGATGGCTGTCTCCCGCTGGGACATCACCCTCGCCCGCTCGGGGCTGCGGCTGTCCCTGGGCCCGCTCTTCGCCGCGCTCACTCTGCTCTTCCTCTTCCGGGCCATGCGCACCCAGCGCTTGAGCCAGTACCTGCTGAGTGGCCTGTGCCTCGGGTTGGGGGTGCTCGGCTACTCCAACATGCGCGTCATGCCGGTGCTGGTGGTGGTGCTGTGGCTGCTCGGCCGCAAGCTGCGGGGCGGGCCCGTGGCGGAGAGCTGGCGCGGCGCCCTGCTGGGCCTGGGCGTGCTCGCCAGCGCGGCCGCGCTGGTCGCGCTGCCGCTGGCCAGGTACGTCGCCGCCCACCCGGACATGTTCCTGTACCGCGCCCTCACGCGGGCGGGCACCCTCGAGCGCCCCTTCCCTGACGACCCGCTGCTCATCTTCCTGGACAACGTCAAGAACGCGCTGCTGATGTTCAACTGGCGGGGCGACATCGGGTGGTACCTCAACGTCAACCAGACCCCGGCGCTCGACGCGGCCACCGGGGCGCTGTTCGCCCTTGGCGTCGCGTACCTGGTCGTCCGCCTCGTGCGCGAGCGGGAGTTCTGGGTAGCGGCGCTGCTCGCCAGCGTGCCGGTGCTCCTGCTCGCCACGGCGCTGAGCCTGGCCTTCCCCCAGGAGAACCCCAGCTTCAACCGCGCCGGGACCGCTATCCCGGTCGTCTACGTCATCGCGGCGCTCGCCCCGGGCCTGGTATGGGATCTGGTGCGCCGGGTGCTGCCGGGCTGGAAGGGTGGCCTGGTGGCCGCTGCCGTGCTCGCGGCCCTGCTGGTCTCAGCCGCGGTCCAGAACTTCACCCTCTACTTTGGCGACTACGCGCGCAACTACCGCCAGTCCGCGCCCAACTCCTCGGAGATGGCCGCGGTGGCCGCGGGCTTCGCCCAGGCGGTCGGCGGGCGGGAGCGGGTGTTCCTGCTCTCCTATCCCCACTGGGTCGACCACCGCGCGGTCGGCCTGCACATGGGCGACCTCGGCTGGAACAACCTGGTGGCGCAGCCAGAGCAGGTGGCGCAGCAGCGCGCCCTTCCCGGGAGCAAGGTGTACCTGGTCAATCAGGCCGATACCAGGGGCATCGACGAGCTGCGGCGCGTCTACCCCACCGGCCTGCTGCTCCGCCATAGCTCGCCCGTGCCCGGTAGGGACTTCCTGATCTACCTGGTCATCGAGCAGGCACGTTAGGGCAACGGTTAGAAACGCACAGGCAGGAGACACACGAAGTGTGTCTCCTGCCTGTGCGTTTCTAACCGTTGCCCACTGCCTTACCGCGTCAGCGCACGCTCGTACTCGTCGAGGGAGCGCTCCAGGCTGAACACGGCCTCCAGCTCCGAGTGGGGCCGAACGTAGCTGGAGCGGTCCGCCAGCACCTGGCGGAGCCCGTCGGCCAGGGCCACCTCGTCCCGTGCGCGCACCAGCCGCCCCATGCCCGTGAGCTTGATCGCCATGCGCGCGCCAGGAATGTCGGCCACCACCAGCGGCGTGCCGCACAGCATCGCTTCCACAGGCACCAGCGGGAAATTGTCGGTCCGGCTCGGTACCGCCAACACGTCCAGCATGCCGTAGAAGTTGGCGAGCTGCTGGCCCCGGTGGAGGCCCACCCAGAGCAGGTAGGGCTCGACCCGCTCGACCAGCGGGCGGCAGCGCTCGTAGAAGTTCTCGTAGGCCACGTGGCGGTCGCCAGCGTAGGCGAAGCGCGCCTGAGGCAGCTTGCGCACCACCAGCGGGATCGCCTTGAAGAGGAAATCGAAGCCCTTCTCCTCTACGAAGCGACCCGCGAAGCCCACCAGCGGCTGTTCCGCCACGCCCAGCTCCGAGCGCCACTTCCAGACCGCGGCCCGGTCCGGCTCGGGGATGGCCACCGGCGGCAGAATTGGCACAGCCTTGGGAGCAAAGGGGCGGAGGAAGCGGGAGTGGTCCAGGTAGTCCTGGGTGTAGACTACCACGCGATCCGCCTGGACGAAAGCCCGCCGCAGGAGCGCCGTCACCACCAGCTCGACGAACTGGTCAAAGGGAGCGTGGGGCATGACCAGATCGCCGTGGTGGGTGATGACTGCGCGCACCCCGGCCCGTCGGGCCAGAGCCGTTAGGAGCGGCGCCTCCAGCATCGGGGTGTGGATCTGGACCACGTCGTGGGCCCGGATCAAGCGTGCGGCTGCCCACGGGAAAGTGGGCATCAGCATGCCCCGGCTCAGCCGGGCCACGGCGGGCACACGGATCACCCGCACGCCGTTGAGCACCTCGTCCAGGGGCAGATCCGGGCGGTAGCGGCTGGTGAGCACCGTAACCTGGTGGCCCCGAGCCGCCATGCCCTCGGCAACCCGCTGGGCCACGCCGGTCAGCCCGGTCCAGTGCGGGTGGTAGTAGGTGAGCACAGCTAGAATCTTCATCGCCTGGATACCCTCGGCCCGTAGGTCAGTGGCCAGCAGTCACCTGTCAGCCCTCGCCCCTGGACCTGGCTGCTGGCGGCTGACCACTGACGGCTGACTATAGCATAAGTTATTCCCGGGGTAGCCAGGCTCCCGGCGCAGGGCTTGCAGAGAGGAGGGGGCCGTTGGACTCGCCTTCCGTCGGACCCCTATAATGCCGCAGCCTTGGCGGCCCCGCCGACCGTTGGAGTGAGCCGTGCCTACTGCTAGCCTGACCCTGGACGACGTGCTGCGCAATGAAGCGGACATGGGCTTTCGCCGCCGCGTGCAGACCGTCTTCGAGCTGCTCGATGCCCAACCAGGCGACCGCGTCCTGGACTGCGGCTGTGGCCACGGCTTCTACCTGCGCGCCCTGGCCGAGCTGCGCCGGCCCTGGGTGGCGGGCGTGGAGTATCGCCAGTTCTGGCTCGACCAGGCCTGGCGGGAGCTGGCCGGCACGGGCGCGCAGCTCGTCCGAGGCGACATTTGCCGCCTGTCCTTCGCCGACCAGTCCTTCGACAAGCTCATCCTGAGCGAGGTGCTGGAGCACGTACCGGACGATCGCGCCGCGCTCCAGGAGGCCTACCGGGTGCTGCGTCCAGGCGGAGTCGTGGCCATCACCGTGCCGCACGCCAACTACCCCTTCCTCTGGGACCCCGTGAACAAGGTGCTGGAGCGGTTCTTTGGAACGCACCTGCCCAGGGAGCCGCTCTGGCTGGGCGGGATCTGGGCGGACCACTTTCGGCTCTACACGACTGAGGTGCTGGTGGAGCGGGTGGAGCAAGCCGGGTTCCGAGCGGTGGAGCTGCGCCGGCTCACCCATCATTGCTTCCCCTTCGCCCACCACCTGTACTACGGGCTGGGCAAGTATCTGCTGCTCTCCGGCCTGCTGCCGCGTTCGCTGTGTACGGCCGCGGACCGGTTCCGCTACCGGGAGAACACCGGCAGTCCTCTGAACCCGATCAACCTCGGCGTGCGCTTCCTGCGGGCGATCGACGCCTTGAACGACCAGGGGGACGACTACGCCAGCTACCTGAACATCGGGCTGAAAGCCGTGCGCCCGTGAGCACATCGGTGAACAATCCCGTCGAGACCGAGGTACACGCTCGCCCGGAGGCGGAGCCGAGCGTCGCTGCTCAGCGCCGGGCGCGCTGGCCAGAGCTGCGCACGGCGGGCGCGCTCGCCGTGATCCTGCTCCTAGGCGCTGCCCTGCGCCTGTACAACGTCAACTGGGACGTCGACCAGCACCTGCACCCGGACGAGCGCTTCGTGACCATGGTCGAGACGGCGATCCAGTTGCCCTCCGGCCTGGCGCAGTACTTCGACACCCGCACCTCGCCGCTGAACCCCTACAACCGCGGGTACAACTCCTTCGTCTACGGCACCTACCCGCTGTTCCTGGTGCGCGCGCTGGCCGAGCCCCTGGGCATGCAGACCTACGACAAGATCCACCTGCTCGGGCGCATGATCTCTGCGGTACACGACCTGGGCACCATCGTGCTCGTCTTCCTGATCGGGACCCACCTGTACGGACGACGGGTCGGGCTGCTGGCGGCGCTGCTGCTGGCCTTCACCGCGCTCGACATCCAGCAGTCACACTTCTTCACCGTCGATACCTACCTGACCTTCTACCTGGCCGCAGCCTTCTACTGCACCTTGCGGGCGCTGGAGAGCCGTCGGCCTGCCTGGTACGTGCTGGCCGGTGTGGCGGTCGGGCTGGCCACGGCCAGCAAGATCAACGCGCTGCTCTTTGGCATCGTGCCGCTGGCCGCCATCGGCGCCGATTGGCTGCGCCACCGAGGCCAGGCGCGCTCGCGCCAGACTGGGTGGTCGCCGCTGGTGGGCGGGGTGGCCATGGGGCTGGTCACGCTGGCGGTATTTCGCCTCGGCCAACCCTATGCTTTTGCCGGCCCGAGCGTCATCGACGTGCTGCCCAATCCGGCCTGGCTGAACGACCTGACGGCCTGGCAGCGCATCGCCAGCGGCGAGGCCGACTATCCGCCCGGCCACCAGTGGGCCTTCACCGAGCCCTACCTCTTCCCCCTGCGCAACATCGTACTCTGGGGTATGGGCCTCCCCCTCGGCGCCGCCGCCTGGATCGGCGTCGCGGTGGCAGCCCTCCAGCTCGCGCGCGGCTGGCGGCGCCACGAGCACCACCTGCTGATCCTGGTCTGGATCCTGGTCAACTTCTGGTACTGGGGCCAGCAGTTCGTCAAGACCGTGCGCTACTACCTGCCCATGTACCCCTTCCTGGTCCTCCTGGCGGCGTATTTTGGATTTTGGATTTTGGATTTTGGATTGAGGCGGCTCCGCGCGGCTTCCAGCGTCCAACCAGAAGGAATACATGACACCGGTTCCGCCCCTGCGAATCCGAAATCCGAAATCCGAAATCCGAAATCCGTCCTCGCTTACCTGGTGCTGGCCATCATCACCGGCGGCGCCATCCTGTATGGCCTGGCGTTCACCAGCATCTACAGCCGCCCGGTGACGCGCGTGGCTGCCTCGGACTGGATCTACGAGCACATCCCGCCCGGCACGGCCATTGGCTTCGAGCACTGGGACGACCCGATCCCGCTGCGGCGGCCGGGCCACGACCCCGGTATCTACAAGGGCGTTCAGTTCACCCTCTACGACGACGACTACTACCCGCAGAAGCGGGACAAGCTGGAGAAGGACCTCAACCAGGCCGAGTACATCTTCCTCACCAGTAACCGCCTCTACGGCTCGATCGCCCGGCTGCCCATGCGCTATCCGCTGAGCACCCGCTACTACCAGTGGCTCTTCAATGGAGACCTGGGCTTTCGCCTGGAGCGCACCTTCACCAGCTATCCCAGCCTGTTCGGGCTCAGCCTGAGCGATGACACGGCGGAAGAGGCGTTTACCGTCTACGATCATCCCAAGGTGCTCATCTTCCGCAAGACCGAGGACTACTCGCCCGAGCGTGTGCATGAGTTGCTCTTCAGCGTGGACATCAACCAGGTGGTGCGGATACGGCCGATCCAGGCTTCCCAGGGCGCGCTGCTGCTCTCGGACGCCGACCGTGCCACCCAGCAGACCGGCGGCACCTGGACGGAGTTGTTCGACCGGACGGGCCTGGCCAATCGTCTGCCCGTCCTGGTCTGGTTGCTGGCGCTGGAGGCGCTCGCCCTGGCGGTCTACCCCCTGGTCTGGTCGCTGCTGAGCGGGCTGGCCGACCGGGGCTTCCTGCTGGCCAAGCTGCTCGGGCTGCTGGCCGTGAGCTACCTGGCCTGGCTGGCGGCCAGCCTGCACGTGGCCAGCTACAGCCGGGCGACGATCGTCGCCGTGGTGGTGCTCCTGGCGGCGCTCTCGGTGCTGGTGGCGCGCCTCCGCTGGACGCAGCTCGGTGCCTTCCTGCGCGCGAACTGGCGGCTGCTGGCGCTGGAGCAGGGGCTCTTCCTGCTCGCGTTCGGGGGCTTCCTGCTCGTCCGCATGGCCAACCCGGATCTGTGGCACCCCAACTTCGGCGGCGAGAAGCCGATGGACTTCGCCTATCTGAACGCCGTCATCCGCTCGTCCTCCTTCCCAGCCTACGATCCGTGGTTCGCCGGCGGCTACATCAACTACTACTACTTCGGCTTCGTGCTGACCGCGACGCTGGTCAAGCTCACCGGCATCGTCCCCTGGGTAGCCTACAACCTGGCCATCCCGCTGTACTTCGCCCTGACGGTCGGGGCAGCCTTCTCCTTTGGCTACAGCTTCCTGGCCGGGCAGGGGCGGACGGCCCGCTGGCCGGGCCGCGTGGCCATCGGCTGCGGGCTGCTGGCCGCGGTGCTGGTGGCCGTCGTGGGCAACCTGGATGCCCTGGTCCAGGTGAGCGACGGGCTGAGCAAGCTGAGCGGTGGTACCTTCCAGAGCCGGATCCCAGGCCTCGCAGGGGCGGTGAACGCGCTGCTCGGCCTGCGGGAGGTGCTGAACGGCAAGTCGCTGCCGCCGCTCGACTTCTGGCGCAGCACGCGGGTGATCGGGCCGGAGGACCCGGGGCCGATCTCCGAGTTCCCCTGGTTCACCTTCCTGTATGGCGACCTGCATGCGC
This sequence comes from Chloroflexota bacterium, assembly GCA_016210245.1. GTDB lineage: Bacteria > Chloroflexota > UBA6077 > UBA6077 > JACQUR01 > JACQUR01. The sequence goes on along the minus strand of JACQUR010000173.1, from coordinate 4,241 downwards.
ACATGATCGCCCTGCCGATCACCATTGCCGCCATCCTGGTGGGCCTGAACGTGCTCCGCCAGGCGGAGGCGCGGACCCTGGTGCCGCGCTGGCGGGCGCGGGAAGGCGCGCTCGTGCTCGCCTGGCGGCTGGCGCGCTCCCCCTGGCCGTGGTCGCTGGCGCTGGCCGCCTGGCTGGCGGGCACCCTGCGCGCCACCAACACCTGGGACTACCCAACCTACCTGGTGCTGGCGATGGCTGCCTTCGGTCTGGCCCACTACCGACTCTGGCGGACGATCGACCTGCGGACGGTCGGCTGGACGGTCGCGGCCGCGGGTGGGCTGGGGTTGCTGTCTATCGTCTTCTACCAGCCGTACCTCAGCCACTACGCGCTGTTCTACACCGGCGTCGAGCCGATCAAGCAGAGCACGGCGCTGGTGCAGTACCTGACCATCTTCGGGGTGTCCTTGCTCCTGGTGGGTAGTGCCCTGGTTGCCGAGAGCTGGCTGGTGTGGCGCTCCGCGGCGCGCGCCCTGGTCTTGCAGCCGGCGACCGCGGCGCAGCCGTATCATGCGGGCAGTCCGGTCCCTCTGTGGCTGGAGCAGGTGCCCCTCGGCGCCATGCCGGCCATCGCGCTGGTGCTGCTGGGCGCCGCCTTCTCCATCCTCGGCAAGCCGACCGCCGCCTTTGCTGCTGCCGGGTTGGCCCTGGTGGCCTTCCACGCGCTGCGCCCGGGGCGCCCGGTCGAGTTGCGCTACCTGCTGGTGCTGGTGGGCCTCAGCCTATCGCTGACCATCGTGCCCGAGTTCGTCGCCCTCAAGGGCGACATCGGGCGCATGAACACCGTGTTCAAGTTCTACCTCCAGGCCTGGGTCATGCTGGCCCTGGTGGGCGCCGTCGCCGTGTTCTACGTCGACCGCCGGCTGCGGCAGCTCGCGGGGGCGAGCTCCTCCCTGGTCCAGGCCTGGCAGTGGGTCGTGGTCGCTATCGTCGCCGCGGCGCTGCTCTACCCGGCGCTGGCCACCGGCGTGAAGCTGAAGCTGCGCTTCCAGGAGAGCCCGCCCACGGTCGACGGCATGGCCTACATGGAGCGCGCGGTCTACCAGGACGCCGGCCGCGCCATCCCGCTGGTCCACGATGCCCAGGCCATCACCTGGCTGCTCGACAACGTCCAGGGCTCGCCGGTGATCGTGGAGGCGGTCGGACCGCTCTATCACTGGAGCTCGCGGGTGTCCATCTACACCGGCTTGCCCACGGTGCTCGGGTGGGACTGGCACCAGAAGCAGCAGCGGGGCGACTTCGGGTACATGATCGACGAGCGGGCGCAGCAGGTGAAGCAATTCTTCGACACGCCCTCCCCCGACGCCGCCCGCCAGTTCCTCACGCGCTACGGGGTGAGCTACGTGTACGTCGGCCCCCTGGAGCGGGCCTACTACGCCCCGCAGGGGCTGGCCAAGTTCGACCAGATGGTGGGCAGCACCCTCGAAGTCGTCTACCGCACGCCCGAGGTGACCATCTACCGAGTCGTGGGGCCATGACGAACTGGCGCATCTGGCTCGGCCTGGCGATCAGCGCGGCGTCCATCGTGCTCGTGCTGCGCCAGGTCGACCTGAGTCTGGTCGCGGCCCACGTGGGCCGGTCCGACCCACGCTGGCTGGCGGTGCTCGTGGCCAGCGTGCCGATCACGCTGTGGATGAAGGCGGCGCGGTGGCGGCTGTTCTTCCGCCCGTCCGACCCGGTCAGCACGACGGGCCTGTTCTCGGCGCTGTACATCGGCTACACGGTTTCGGTCGTCGCGCCGCTGCGGGCCGGCGAGCTGGTGCGGGTGTTCCTGGTCGCCGACCGAGACCAACTGGGGTGGGCGCGCGTGCTGGCCACCGTCCTGGTCGAGAAGGTGCTGGACGTGCTGGCCGTGGCGGTGCTGCTGGTCGCCGTGGCCGCGGTGGTGCCGCTGCCGGAGTGGGCCGCGCGCGGCGCGCAGATGGCGGGGTTGCTGGTGCTGGGCAGCCTGGCGGGCCTGGCGACCCTGCTGTTCATGGAGCGGACCCTGCAGGGCGCGCTAGCCCGCCTGGAGCGCGCCCTGCCCGCGCTGGAACGCCTGCGCCTGGGCGCGTTCCTGGTGTCCTTCAACCAGGGCCTGGCCTTCGTCCGCAGCCCGGGCGCGCTGGCGCGCGTCGCCCTGTGGACCGTGTGTACCTGGCTGATGGCGATGGCCACGGTGTGGACCGGGTTGGTGGGCACCGGCCTCGCCGCCTCGACCGGAGCCGTGGTCTTCGTGCTCGCGGTCACCAACCTGGGCATGGTGGTGCCCTCCGGCCCGGGCTACGTTGGCTACTACCACTCCCTGGTCGTGCTCTCGCTGGGCGCCTTCGGGGTCGACCCCAACCAGGCGCTGGGCACCGCGCTCGTGATGCACGCCCTGACCTACGGCGCGGTGCTCGTCGGCGGCTTGCTTTTCCTGTGGCGCGGCCAGTACGGTATGGCGAAACTGTTGAGGAGCAGCCGGTTGCTCGTCGCTAGGGACTCGGGGGGCGGGGACGCGGAGACGCGGAGACGCGGAGACGTGGGGAGAGCTTCAACGCCTCCTCTCCCCGCGTCCGCGGACCCCGCGTCCGCGCGTCTCCGCGTCCCCGCGTCCGGCAATCCCCCGGCTTCCGAGCCCTAGACCGGTAGTGTGGAAATGGTACTGTCCTGGCTCTCCTACTACGTCTGGCTCCAGCTTACCGCCTTCGCCACCCTGCCGCTGAGCGTGCGCGTCTTTCGGGCGCTGCCGGACCGCGGGTACGGCTTCTCCAAGCTCCTCGGCCTGCTCGGGCTGAGCTACGCCGTCTGGGTGCTGGGCATGCTGGGCTACCTCCAGCACAGCCGCGCTACCCTGGTGGTGCTGCTGGTCGTCCTGGCCGCGGCGTGCTGGGCCACCTGGGGCCGCGAGCTGCGGGGGCAGGCGCCCCCGCGCCCGATCGTGCTGGCCTGCGAGGCCCTGTTCCTGCTGGCCCTGGCCGGTGGCGGCGCCATCCGGGCGTTCAACGCCGACATCAACGGCCAGGAGAAGTTCATGGACCTGGCGTTCATGAACGCCTTCTTCTCGGCCGGGCAGCTTCCGGCCGAGGACCCGTGGCTGGCCGGCTTCGGGGTGCCGTACTACCACTTCGGCTACCTGGTCATGGCCAGCATGAGCGAGCTGGCCGGCGTGGCCGCCCCGGTGGGCTACAACCTCGCCCTGGTCCTGACCCTGGCGCTCACCCTGGTCGGCTGCGCCAGCCTGGTATTCAACATGTTGATGTTGTGGACGGGCGGATCGGGAGCGGCACGGCATGCCGTGCCGCTCCCGATCCGCCCGTACCTCGGTCCCTTCGCCTGGGCCCTGCTGGCGGCGGTGCTGGTGGGGCTGGTTGGGAACCTGGAGGCGGTGCTAGAGGTGCTGGCTGCCCAGGGGATCGGCAGCCCGGAGTTCTGGCGCTGGGTGGGAGTCAAAGGGCTGCAGGCCTCAGCCCAGCCGCAGGGCTGGCCACTGCAAGGCTTCAACTGGTTCCGCACCAGCCGGGTGATCCCCAACATTCAGCCCGACGGCATCAGCGAGTTCCCCTACTTCAGCTTCTTGCTGGGTGACCTGCACCCGCACTACCAGGCCCTGCCCTACGACCTGCTGGTGCTCGAGCTCGCGCTCTGCCTGGCGCTGGCCGGGCGGCGCGCCTTCGGCTGGCCGGGCCTGGGCGTCTCCGCCCTGGCACTCGGTAGCATCCTGGTGGCCAATACCTGGGATGTGCCGACCTTCTGGCTGGTCTTCGCGGCCGGCAGCCTCTGGGCCGCCTGGCGCGAAGGCGAGTTCCCGACCCGTGAGCTGCGCCAGCTCGGCCGCCTGGCCCTGCCCTTCGGCCTGGCGATCGCCCTGTTCCTGCCCTACTTCGTCGGCTTCACCTCGCAGCGGCTGGGCCTGGCCCTGGTGGCCGAGCGCACGTACTTCCCCTCCCTGCTGATCGTGCTCGGGCCATTCCTGGGCGTGGTGCTGCTCTTTGGGCTGTGGGGCCTGGCCACCGGCGCCACCCGGGCCGGCCTGGCGGCAGCTTCCGCGCGCCTCGGCCGGCCCCTGTCCGCGGCCGTGGGGCTGGTTGTCCTGGGGCTCCTGCTGTTCGCGGCGGTGCGCGGTGAGTGGACCCTGCTGCTGCTCGGTGGCCTGCTCGCCCTGCTGGCGCCGCTGGGACTTGGGTTGGCGGGGGGGACGGACCTCTCCCCCAGCCCCTCCCCTACCAGGGGAGGGGAGC
>JACQUR010000172.1 GCA_016210245.1 Chloroflexota bacterium | reverse complement strand
GGTGAGAAGTGAGGAGCGTTGGGCGCCACTTGATCCTGGAGCTGTGGGGGTGCAGCAATCTTAACTCGGTGCCCGCCGTGGAGCAGGCCCTGCGGGGGGTGGTCCAGGCATGCGACATGACGCTGCTGGACATAAAGGTCTATCCCTTTACCCCCATCGGCGTGACCGGCGTCGCGGTGGTTTCCGAGTCGCACGTGATGGTCCACACCTGGCCGGAGTTCGGCTACGCGGCGGTGGACGTGTTCACCTGCGGCGAGCAGCGGGATCCGGGGGTGGCGGTCCCGGTGCTGCAGGAGTACTTCGCGCCGGAGCGCATCCAGGTCATGGAGATGACCCGGGGTCTCATCGGTGTCTGACGCGACGTGGTTGGCAGAGCCCCCGATGTGCGGGTGGCAACAGCGGTTCCAGGCGCTCGAGCGTCTATTCGCCGCCAACTCGGCGTACCAGCAGATCGAAGTCTGGGAGACGATGCCCTTCGGGCGTACGCTGGTGCTCGACGGGGCGGTCCAAACGACCGAGCAGGACGAGTTCATCTATCATGAGATGCTCGCCCACATCCCTTTGTGTGCCCACCCCAGGCCAGAGCGGGTGCTGATCATTGGGGGCGGCGATGGCGGATGCCTGCGCCGAGTCCTCCAGCACCCGGTTCGTGAGGCTGTGCAGGTGGAGATCGACGCGCTCGTGGTGGAGGCATCCCGCCACTGGCTGCCGGACATCTCGGCGGGGGCCTATGACGACCCCCGTGCCCGGTCCATCATCGGTGACGGGCTAGCCTACCTGGAGGCGGGCGGGGAGGGATTCGACGTCATCCTGGTCGACTCCACCGACCCGGTGGGGCCAGCCACGCTCCTGTTCGGTGAGCGCTTCTATCGCGCAGCCGCGGCGCGACTGCGGCGGAACGGACTGCTGGCGGTCCAGAGCGGCTCGCCGCTGCTGCAGTTGAACGAACTGCGTGGTGCCATCGCCTCGCTCGAGGCGGTCTTTGCCCGGGTGGGAGTCTACCTGGCCAGCATCCCCTCCTATCCGGCGGTCCTGTGGAGCTTCGCGCTCGCCAGCGCGACGCTGGATCCGGCGCGCGTCTCGGTCGCGCGCGCGGCGCGGCGTCTGGAAGAGCGAGGGATTACTCCCCGCTACTACACGCCGGGCCTGCAGCGGGCAGCGTTTGCCCTGCCCGCCTTTCTGAAACGTCTGCTCGAGGAGCGTGCAGCCAGTGTCTCTGAGGCCCCCATCCGTGCCCTTTCTGGCCAGCCGACCCGCGACTGAAGGCCAGGTCGTCCTCATCGGCGCGCCGCTCGATCTGACTGAGTCGTTCCGCCCCGGCACCTGCCTGGCGCCGCAGCGTATTCGCCAGGCCTCCGACGTGCTCGAGACCTACAGTCCGCATCTGGAGCGGGACCTGATCGACCTGCAGCTCGCGGACGCGGGCGATCTGGAGCTGGACGGTCTGCCCCTGCCGGAGGCTCTGGCAACCATCGATGCCGCGGTGGCCCAGGTGCGGACGGTGGGCCTGCCGATCATCCTGGGGGGCGAGCATACGGCCACGCTGGCGGCACTCAGCGCCATCCAGCGCGCCTTCCCGGGCACCATGCTGCTGCACCTGGATGCGCACCTCGACCTGCGCGAGGCCTACCAGGGAGAGACCCTGGGCCATGCCACGTGGGCCTACCACGCCGGCCAGCGGTGGGGCTTCGACCAGATCGTTCAACTGGGGGTGCGCTCGGGGACGCGAGCGGAGTACCGCCAGGCGGCAGCGTGCGCCTGGTCCTCGCCTGGCCTGGACCTGCCCGTCCGGGTGCGGCAGCGGCTGGCGCGCGGGCCAGTGTATCTCAGCATCGACATCGACGTGCTTGATCCGGCGTGCGCCCCGGGGACCGGCTGCCCGGAGCCGGGCGGGCCGCGCTACGCTGAGGTGGAGTGGCTGCTCCACTCGCTGGCCGGGCTGCAGGTGGTGGGAGTAGACGTGATGGAAGTGCTGCCCGAAGTGGACCCGGCCGGTATCACCGCCGTGGCAGCGGCCAAGCTGGTGCGCGAGGCGGCGCTGCTGTTTGGGTAGAAGAGGCCTGAGCTAGCGCAGACGGCCCTCAAGCACGTCCACCGCTTTGCCAAGCTGCGGATCGCGGCCCGCGGCCAGGTCGGCATCGGTTATCGGCACCGCGATGTCTGGCGAGACGCCGACGCGGTCGAGTTGGCCGCCCGAGGGGCCAAGGAATCGGCGCACGGTAAGCTGGATAGCCGATCCATCCGGCAGCGGATGCTCCTCGGCCACCGCGACATTGCCCGCCGTCCGCTCCCCGATCAGGACCGCCTGGCGGTGCTCCCACAGCGCCGCGGACAGGATCTCCGCGCCCGAGGTGCTCTCGCCATCGATGAGCACCGCGAGCGGCACGTCCCCGACTATGCGTGTGCCTTGCGAGACCAGCGCGACGCGCTCGCGCGCGCGGTCGACCTCGATCCCGATCTGGGTGGTGCCCAGAAACAGGCCAGCGACAGTTTGGACGACGGTGACACGGCCGCCAGGATTGCCGCGCAGGTCCACGATCCAGGCCCGAATGCCCTCGCGCTCGAACTCCTGGGCCACGCTGGTCAGCATCTGCGGCACAGGATCGCTGAAGTCGCGGATGCGCACGTAGCCGACGGGTCCCTCCATGACTGCCATGACGAGGGGGATATCTACCGCCCGGCGGGTAATGCTCACCCGCAATCGGGAGGGTGCTCCCAGTCGCTCCAGTTCCAGGCTCACCGTCGTGCCCTGCGGCCCGCGGATCAAGTCTACCACCTGGGAGAGCGGGAGACCGGCGATCGCCTGGTCCTCCACTGCCACGATCCGGTCGCCGGCTCGGACTCCTTGCTGGGCAGCCGGGGTATTCGGGAAGACCTCGGCGATGCGTGGTGCCTGCCCGCCGGACGGCCGGGCCAGCCGGATCCCGATGCCGGAGTAGCCGGTTTCGTTGCGGCGCTGCACCTCCTCGGGGGAGACGAAGTGGGAGTGCCCGTCCGCCAGGCTCTCCATCATCCGAGTGAGGACGCGGTAGTCGAGCGGCACCCGCGCCGCCCAGTCGGGGTACTTGTGGGCCAGCGCGTCGTAGCTCCGGGCGAAGGCGAGCCAGTCGCGGTCCGGATTGGCGCCGACTGATGGTGCCAGCCCTACGACGGCCAGGTCGAGGGGCAGCGCCCCGTCCTCGGCCAGACTCTCCGAGATCCCTCGGGCAGCAGCGTCGATCAGGACGGAGTGGTCGATGCGGTCGACGAAGCGCTGTAGGATCAACTGGTAGACGCCCTGGAGCTGCGTGGAATCGAGCAGCGGCACGCTGTGGTCCTGGACAACGGCGTTCGGCTCAGGAAGAGCCGAGAGGCGCGTGTTGCCCGGAGCGTTGGTGCCCGCGGGGCCGCACGCGCTGGCCAGGAGCAGCAGCGCTGCCAGGACCAGGGGGAGGATTCGTGCCAGGCGACGGCTCACGGTCTGCGCTCCTCTCCTGCCGAGACCAGGGCTGAGCCTGGGACGCATGCTGACATAAGGCTGAGTCACATTATAGAGACTAGTCGAGGGCAGGGCAATGTGGCGGGACTACCGGGTGCGATTCAAAGTCTTGGGCGCGGCGTACTGCTCTCGAAAATGGGGGTGTGGGGGAAGCCTCCAAAGAGAACCCTCTCCCTCTGGCGGGCGGCAGAGGGTTCTCTTTGGAGGCTTCCCCCACACCCCCATTTCGTGGGCGGAACAAAGTGGAGCAGAGGGGCACTCCCGCTCCCACGGGACTACCAGGCCGATCGGCGCTCGGAGGCCAGGGCGGGGCGTCGGACGGGCGGCCCCTCCCGTCGCCGGCGGCGGATGAGCGTGAGCACCGAGCGGCGCTCGGAGGCCGCGACCTGGGCCAGGTCCGCCGGGGCGGGCGGCAGGTCGCCCTTGCTCGCAGTCCGGACGTGCTGGGCGCCACTCGCTCGGCGCACCGGGCCGAAGAGATGCTCCAGGTCGTCCGGCTCCAGAGTTTCCTGCTCCAGGAGCTGCGCCGCGGCAGCCACCAGCACCTCGCGGTTGGTCTCCAGGATCTCGCGCGCCCGCTGGTGGGCCTGGGAGACCACCCGCCGCACCTCGGCGTCGATCTGCCGCGCCAGTTCGTCACCGAACAGACGGCTATCGACGCCGTCACCCACATAGCCACCGTGGGAGGCGAAGCTCAGCGGCCCGATCTCCTTGCTCATGCCAAACTCGGTGACCATCCGCCGGGCCATCTCGGTCGCCCGCTGGAGGTCGTTGGACGGGCCGGTGGTCACCTCCGCAAAGATCAACTCCTCGGCCACGTGCCCGCCAAGCGCCGCGGCGATGGCCGCCTCGAACTCCGACTGGGACCACATATTGCGGTCCTGCTCCGGCACCAGGCGCGTGTAGCCGCCGGCCATGCCGCGCGAGACAATGGAAACCTTGGTGACCTGGTCGGCGTGCGGCAGGGCAAAAGCAACCAGCGCGTGGCCGATCTCGTGGTGGGCGGTAATCCGCTTCTCCCGCTCGGTCAAGAGTCGGCTCTTGCGCCGCGGCCCCGCCGTGACGCGGTCCATCGCCTCCTCCAGGTCCTCCGGCACGATCTGCAAGCGTTCGTGCCGCGCGGCCAGGATCGCCGCCTCATTGATCAGGTTCTCCAGGTCGGCGCCGGAGAGCCCGGCGGTCTGGCGAGCGATGTGGGTCAGGTCTACGCTGCCAGAGAGCGGCTTGGCCCGGGCGTGGACCCGCAGGATCGCCAGCCGTCCCACCGCGTCGGGCAGGTCCAGCATGACCTGGCGGTCGAACCGCCCCGGCCGCAGCAGCGCCGGGTCCAGCACATCCGCCCGGTTGGTGGCCGCGAGCACGATCACGTTGGTTCGTGGATCGAACCCATCCATCTCGACCAGGATCTGGTTGAGCGTCTGCTCGCGCTCCTCGTGGGACATGCCGAAGTTCCCGCCTCGCCGGCGGCCGACGGCGTCGATCTCGTCGATGAACATGATGCATGGGGCGTGCTTGCGCGCCTCCTGGAACAGGCTGCGCACCCTGGACGCGCCCACGCCGACGTACAGCTCCACAAACTCAGACCCGCTGGACGAGATGAAGGGTACGCCCGCCTCTCCAGCGACGGCTCGAGCCAGGAGGGTCTTGCCCGTCCCCGGTGGCCCAACCAGCAGCGCCCCTCGGGGCACGCGCGCCCCGACGGAGGCGAACTTGCCCGGCGAGCGGAGGAAATCGACCACCTCGGCCAGTTCCTCCTTCGCCGCCTCCACGCCGGCCACGTCCGAGTAGCGTGTGGTCGGACGGTCGGCAGTGATGGTCTTGAAGTGCGGGTTGGCGACCACCTTGTTGGGTGGAGGCAGGTTGCTGGTCTGCTCACCCTGGCGCGAGTCGGGGTCCTGGCGGCGCGAGGCGGTCAGGGCGACGAGCATGATCGCGATCAGCACGCCCGCGGGTATCAGTAACAGAGCCAGGTTCCAACCGAAAGCTCCCATCATCGCGCTCCCTGCCGAGACCACGAGTTGCACCAGGGTCGGGAGCCCCATTGACAGTGCCGCGACCGCCAACATCACCAGGAGCAGGACTACCAGAGACGGCGATCGATTCACTGTTGGCTGCACGATTGACCTCCACTCCCGACTACAAGGGTGCCCCGGCGCTCGGCATCCGGGAAAACTGTCAGCCTGTCTCCAGAGCAAGAAGTATTCCATTCCGGCCGGGTGCTATACTGCGCCGAGTGGCCAGTGGTCAGCGGTCAGCGGTCAGCGGGGGTCGAGGCACGCTGCCTACTGCCTACTGCCTACTGACCACTGACCACTGACCACTGACCACTGACGGCTGATGATGGACGTTTGGTCCCTGGCCAGCGGCAGCTCGGGCAACGCATATCTGATCCGCAGCGGCGAGACCGTGGTGCTGGTCGAATGCGGCATCTCCGTGCGCCGGCTGGTGCAGGAGCTGGGGGCGCTTCGCCTGGACCCTCGCCGCCTGTCCGCCGTGTTCCTGACCCATGCCCACAGCGACCACCTGGGGTCAGCCCGCGATTTCTCGGACCGTTTCGGCGTGCCGGTGCTGGCCACGGCGGGCACGCTGAGCCATCCGGCCCTGCAGGATGCCGGCCAGGCGCGCGCCCTGGTGCCCGGGGCGAGCGTGCGGGTCGGGGAGGTCGAGGCCTTCCCGTTCCGAGTGCCGCACGACTGCCTGGAGCCGGTGGGCTACCGGTTCGACGGCCCGCAGGGGGCGATCTGCGTCCTCACCGACCTGGGGACAGCGCCGGAGTCGGTGGTGCCGCTACTGGCGGACGTGGACCTGCTCATCCTGGAGGCGAACCACGACCTGGAGATGCTCCACAACGGCCCGTACCCCGCCCGTCTGAAGCGCCGCGTGGCCGGCGAGCTGGGCCACCTCTCCAACGCCGCGGCCGCGGGGCTGGTCGCGCGGGCCAGCGCCAGACCGCCGGAGGCCATCTGGCTGGCCCATCTCAGCCTGGTCAACAACGCTCCTGCCCTCGCTCAGCGCACGGTGGCCAGCCGCCTGGCCGAAGCAGGGCTGGGCCACATCCCGGTCCAGGTAGCCGCGCGCAACCGCCGCAGCCTGCACTGGTCCAGCATACCCCGGATCGAGCAGTTGCCATTGCTCTGAACCAAGGTGGGGAGACGTTTACCACGGAGACACGGAGTCACGGAGTCTTCCTGGAAAAAGCTCTCCGTGTCTCCGTGTCTCCGTGGTAAACGGTCCTCTCCGGAGGAGACTATCACTGGGCACGGGCGTGTATGAGCAGCATCGGTAAGAAGGGCCAGATCACCCTGCCGCTGTCCAGCAGTCTGGAGCCCTGGCTGCGCGGGGCGCCAACTTCTGCCGCGCAGCAGGCCGTACTGGCTATGCTGGCGCGGGCGGTGGAGCCGCTCTGCCGGACCCACCGTTTGCCGGCCTACGAGCTGTGCGCGGGGACGCGGCTGAAGCGGCTGTGGGGGCAGTGTCGGCACTTCAGGGACGGGCGGCCGCCGCTGGTGCTGGTGCGGTGTACGGGGCAGGGCGAGCCGGCGTGCTGGCGCCGAGCGGGGGCGATCGTGGCCACGCTGCTGCACGAGCTGGCTCACCTGCGCGACCGCCATCATGGGCCGCGCTTCTGGGCGCTGTACCGCTGCCTGCTGGACGAGGCGGCCGCGGCCGGAGTGTACGACCCGGGCCAGGACGACCCCGAGGAGCACTCATGCGGGGACGAGAAGCTGGCCGGGTCGGCCGCCGATGCGCTGGCGCAGGCCGCCCGCAGCCGGCGCCGCGAGCGGGCCGAGGCCAACCGCCAGGCCGCCAGACAGTGGACGGTTGGCATGGAGGGCCGGGTCGCCCTGGAGGGTGGCCCGCTGGCGCGGGCGCGGGTGCGCGTGGTGGCCGTGGCGCGGGGATGGCTCACGGTGGAAAGGCCCGACGGAGCGGTCTATCGCGTGGCGGGCACAGTGCTGCGGCCGCTCTGAGTACACCCGCCCCGCCCAGGTCTGTAGCTGCTGACGTGGAGCGCCTTCACCCACGGGGGAAGGCGCTCCACGGCAGCAGCCACATCTACAGAACTTGAGTGCGGTAGAAGACCAGCAAGTCCACTGGCTCCGGCGGGTGGCCGGCCAGGGAGAGCAGCTCGCAGGCCTCGGCGCGGTGGTGGACGCCGTGGGCGAAGAGCTGGAGCAGGAGCTGGCGGACGAGAATGGCGTCGGGCAGCCCCTGCAGGTTGGTGTAGTGGACCTCGCGCTCCAGGTCGGCCGGGCGGAGGCTGGCCACGTAGTCGCGCAGGCGCGCATTCGCCTGGTGGCAGTGCCCGCGCGTCTCTGCCACCGTGGCGTAGCGGTCGAGCGGGTCGCGCCGGGCCGGCTCGCCCGCGCAGCGCTGGAGCCAGCGCAGTTGGGCATCGCCCAGGTGGATCAGCAGGTCGCGGGCCGAGCCGACGCTGGCGCCCTGGTTGGCCGCGAAGACCTGGCCGGCCGCCTCGGCGGCATCCAGCACCCGGTCGGTTGCCCAGCGGTCGTACTCGAAGAGCTCGAGCAGCTCCTGGATCGTCACAGTGGGGCCTCCTCTTGCCTGGCAGGATAGCGGGGGCCATTGTAGCGCTGGGCGAGGGCGCGGAGGAACCGCGACCTGGTGCGTGCTTGCGAGCTGCACTCGCTATAATGCCCCAGGAGGTCTACCATGGCGCGGCAGCCGAGCGCTCGACGGTTCAGCGTTGGCGAATACTACGAGATGGCGCGTTCGGGCATCCTGCGGGAAGATGACCGCGTCGAGCTGATCGAAGGGGAAATCGTCGAGATGCCCCCACTTGGGAGTCGGCATGCGGCCTGCGTCAAGAGACTCAACCGCCTGTTCAGCAGCCAGGTTGGCGACGCTGCGATCGTGTGTGTCCAGGACCCGGTACGGCTGAGCAAGCGGTCAGAGCCACAGCCTGACCTGGCGCTCGCCAAACCCCGCCCGGATTTCTACGCCGCCGCGCACCCGGGCGCCGGAGACATCTGGCTGCTGGTCGAGGTCGCCGATACCTCCGCGGGCTACGACCGGTCGCTGAAGATCCCGCTCTATGCCCGCGCGGGCATTCCCGAGGTCTGGTTGGTCGACCTGGAGCGCGACCTGGTCGAGGTCCATCGAGAGCCCTCCGCCACCGGCTATCGGAGCGTGCAGATCGCCAGACGCGGAGAGCGGGTGCGCGTGCAGGCGCTGCCCCAGGTGGACGTGGCGGTCGAGGCTGTGCTCGGCTAGCTCAGGGCAACTCCACTTCCACCGGATCCCCCCGCCTCAGCCCGAGCTGCGCGGCGGCGTTGCCCCCCGGCACGGCCAGTTCCAGGTAGCCGGCGCTGCCGATGAGCACCACCGGTGCCTGGCCCTGGCCGTAGGTGGGATGCAGGCCCGCGATCCTAACCTGTCCAGCTCGCACCTGGGCCTCGGCTGGCACCATGTCCTGCGGCAGGTTGGTGACCAGGTTGCCAAACCGGTCCACGTGGACGACGTGGCCGACGAGCCGCCGCGCGGAGGGGCGCTGGGGCGCTGGGAAGGGCAGGCTGGCCAGGCGGTCCAGCGGCCGGCCCACCGCGGCCAGCGGCACGCCCGCGGCCAGGCGGGCCGCCACCGGGCCGAACACGTCCCGGGCGTGGAAGGTGGCGCTGACCGGATGGCGCCAGAAGCGCGGCTCGGCCAGCTCGACCGCGGCCATGGGCGGGGCAATCCGCAGGCTGCCCGCGCGCTCCTCCAGAGGCACCCCGGCGTCCGCCGCCAGCTTCCGCAGTGCCAGGCTGAGCAGCCCGTTGTCCGGCCCCACCAGCACCTGCCCGGCCACCTCCACCGCCACTGCTTTTCGCGCCGTGCCCACGCCCGGATCCACGACGGCGAGGTGGACGGTGCCCTTCGGGAAGAAGGGGACGGCTGCCATGAGCTGGAACGCCCCCTCCCACACGTCCTGGGCGGGGACCTCGTGGGTCAGGTCCACGATCACCAGCCCGCGGCACACCCCCAGCATGACCGCCTTCACCACCCCCACATAGCTGTCCCGGAGCCCGAAGTCGGACAGGAAAGAGAGGAGCGGCGCTCCTTCGACCGGCTCAGGCCCTTCGACCGGCTCAGGCCCTTCGACAGGCTCAGGATGAGCGCCCCTCCGCTCATGGTGAGCTTGTCGAACCACAGGCTCAGGCCCTTCGACCGGCTCAGGATGAGCGGGGCGAGTGGCCGGTCGTCCGTGCGATGGCCTCGGCATCCTTCACTCAGCACTCAGCACTCAGCACTCAGCACTCAGCACTGGTCGCAGGTCCCCAGCCTCGAACAGCACCAGCGCCGCCAGGACCAGGCCGGCGGTCTCGGTGCGCAGGATGCGCGGGCCGAGCGAGACGGAGACGAGGCCGGCGGCCTCCGCCTGGCGGGCCTCGGCCTCGCTGAAGCCACCCTCAGGCCCGACCCACAGGTGGACGGCGCGCGCGAGTGGGCGTCCGGCGTGGAGCACTTCGGCCAGCGGGCGGGCGCTCCGCTCCCAGGCGAACAGCCCCAACGCAGCACGATCGGCCGCGGCCAGCGCCTGCGGGAGGGGAAGGGCCTGGGCCAGCTCCGGCACGCGCCCGCGGCGCGCCTGCTCGGCCGCTTCGCGCACGATCGCCCGCCAGCGCTCCAGCCGCTCCGGCGAGAGCGGCCCGCGGGCCAGGCTGCGCTCGGTGGCCACCGGCACGAAGGCGCTCACGCCGATCTCGGTGCCCTTCTGCAGCACCAGCTCCAGCTTCTCGCGCGGCACGAGCGCCTGGTAGAGGGTCACGTGGGTCGTCGGCTCGCCCCACGCCGGGCGCGCGTCCACGACCCCGCCCTGCGCCGTCGCCCCGGCCACCCGTTCGAGCCGGACCAGCCACTCCTGCCCCGAGCCGTCCAGGGCGACGACCACGTCGCCCTCGGAGAGGCGCAGCACCCGCCCCATCTGGTGCGCCTGCTCGGGCGAGAAGCTGACCCGGTCTCCGCTCCTGGAGCCGGCGGGCACGAAGAAGCGGTGCTTAGCGTGCGACCACGGCAATCCAGTCCCCCTCCTGGCGAACCTCCAGGCGCTCGAACCCCTCGCGCGCCAGGGCGGCGAGCAGGGTTTCCTGCGCCTCGGCCAGGACGCCGGAGAGGATGGCGAGCCCGGCCGGGGCGAGCACCGCCCGCACCTCGCCCAGCAGTTCCAGGTTGACCCGCAAGCTGATGTTTGCCACGACCAGGTCGAAGGGCTCGGGGCGAGGCGCCAGCGGCAGGGAGCCGAGCTGCGCGCTGACCCGACGCTGGACCCGGTTGCGGCGCACGTTCTCGGTCGCCACCCGCACCGCCAGCGGGTCGATGTCCAGCGCACACACGGCGCCCGCCCCCAGCTTCGCCGCAGCCACAGCCAGGATGCCGGAGCCGGTGCCCAGGTCCAGCACCCGCATACCGGGCCGCAGCCAGCGCTCCAGGGCCACCAGGCACAGGCGGGTGGTGGGGTGCAGCCCGGTCCCAAAAGCCATGCCAGGGTCCAGTCGCACCACCACCTCGTCGGCTCCAGGCCGGTGGCGGCGCCAGGAGGGGACGATGGCGATGCGCTCGCCCACGTGCTGCACGAAGAAGTGGCGCTTCCAGGCGTCGGCCCACTCCGTCTCGGCCAGGACGCGCGCCTGGAGCGGCTCGACGTGGCGCAACTGGCCCAGGTGCCAGATGGCCTGCTCCAACTGCTGGCGGCGCCCCGCCGTGGACTCGTCCAGCGGCAGGTAGGTTCTCAGGATGGCCGGGCGGTTGGGGTCGACCTGGACCGATTCGCCATCGGCGGAAACCACCACCGGCTCCTCGATGGCCACTCCCTGCCCCCAGCGCTGCAGCACCTCCGCCACTGCGTCGGCGGCCTCGGCCTCGGCCGAGGTCCACAGCTCGAGCCACTGGCTCACGGAAGTTAACAGTCGACAGTCGACAGTCGACAGTTAAGAGAAGACGCACGAAGCGCGGGGCTCTCTTGACTGTCGACTGTCGACTGTCGACTGCCGACTACCGGCCTACACTCCAAAGGCGTCCTTCACCTTCTCGAAGAAGCCCTTGTTCTCCTGGGGCATGGCGCTTCGATCAAAGGTGGCGGCCAGCTTGCGGAAGAGCTCGCGCTGCTCTTTGCTCAGCTCGGTTGGGACAGCGACCTTCAGCCGCACCTGGAGGTCGCCGCGCCCGGCCTCGCGCAGGTAGGGCACGCCCTTGCCGCGCAGGCGGACAACGCGCCCGCTCTGGGTGCCGGCGGGGATACGGATGGTCGTCGGCCCGTCGAGGGTGGGAATCTCCACCTCGTCGCCCAGCGCCGCCTGGGCCACGTTGATCGGCAAGTCGAGCAAGAGGTCGTTGCCCTGGCGGCGCATGTAGCGGTGCGGCTCCACGTGGACGACGACGTACAGGTTGCCGGCCATGCCGCCGCGCGGTGCGGGCTCGCCCTCCCCGCTCAGCCGCAACTGGGCGTCGTCATCGATGCCAGCCGGAATCGTCAGTCGCAGGGTACGCTTGGCCCGCACGCGGCCCTGGCCGCTGCACTCCTTGCACGGGTCGGCGATCACCTGGCCCTCGCCTCCACAGCGATCGCACAGGCTGACGTTGACGAACTGGCCGAAGATGGACTGGTGCGCCCGTCGGATCTCGCCCGTCCCGTTGCAGCGCAGGCAGCGAATGGGCTCGCTCCCGGGCTCGACGCCCCGGCCGGAGCAGCGCTCGCACGACACCTGCTTCTCGACGGTGATCTCCTTCTCACCCCCGAAGACCGCCTCTTCAAAGGCGATCTGGATGTCCAGGCGCAGGTCCGCGCCACGCTGCACCCGCTGGCGGCGGCCGGCCGAGGTGGCCGCGCCGAAGAAGCTCTCGAAGACGTCCTCGAAGCCGAAGCCGCCAAAGCCCTCGAAGCCCGGGGCGGCGCGCCCGTCCGCGGCGTGGCCGAAGCGATCGTAGGCCGCTCGCTTTTCGGCGTCGCTCAGGACCTCGTAGGCCTCTTTGACTTCTTTGAATTTGTCCGCGGCGCCATCGCTCGCATTGCGGTCGGGGTGCAACTCGAAGGCGAGCTTGCGGTAGGCCTTGCGGATCTCCTCTACGCTGGCGGAGCGGTCAACACCCAGGATCTCGTAGTAATCGCGTTTCGTCTTTGCCATGCTCGTCGTCTTGTGGGCTCCCTAGACTATACCCAAGGCCAGCGAGCGGAACAAGACGGGCTCGGGCCCCGGGCTGCCGCCCTGATGAAGGTTGCGGAAATAATCCGGTGTACCTGGTGGGGGCCGCCGCCCGGAAGGGCGGGCCTAGGTCCGCCATTCAGGGCGGCGGCCCCCACCAGCCAGGACCCGAGGAATTCGACAACCTCCATCAGGGCGGACCTGGTGGTTCGGGTCTGCCCCTCAGGGCGGCAGCCCGGGCCCCGTGGGGCACGAACCGCCTCAGGCATGCGACTCTGCCTCCGCGGCCGGCTGCGGCGCGGCCTTGCCCACCTTGACCAGGCTCGGACGGATCACGCGCTCGCGCAGCTTGTAGCCCCGCTGGAGCTCCGCCACCACGGTCGTGAGCTCCGCCGTCTCCCCATCCTCGCGCATCACCGCTTCGTGCAGGTACGGGTCGAACTCCTTGCCCTGCGCCTCGATCGGCGCCAGGCCGTGGGCGGCCAGGGTGCCCCGCAGCTTGTCGTCGATGAGTTTGAGGCCCCAGACCCAGGTCAAGCCCAGGAGCTCGCGTGGGAGCGTCTGCCAGGCGCGGTCGAGGTCGTCCAGGACCTGCAGGAGGTCGCGCACCAGGGGTAGCTCGGCGAACTTCGCCCGGTCCGCCTGCTCCTGCTCCTGGCGGCGGCGGTAGTTGGAGAAATCGGCCTGGGCGCGCTGCCAGCCCTGCAGGTTCTCCTCAGCCCGCTGGCGCTGCGCCTCCGCCTCGGCCGTGAGGCGCTCGACCTCCGCCCGCAACGCCTCGACCTCGGCGACCGGCGTGGGCGTCTCGGCCGGGCTCTCCTGCTCCGCGGCCGCCTCCGTCGGGCTTTCCTGGGGCGCGGCCGCCTCGGCCGGCTGATCTTCCCGCCGCGGCTCCCCCGCCTGCTGCTGCTGAGCCATCATCCCCCTCGTGCTCGCCAGCGTTCAGCCGTCAGTTGCCAGCCGCCAGCCCCGGACGGCTGGCGGCTGGCGACTGACGGCTGACAACCACTTCTCCTTCGAGCCTACGACGGCCAGACCCGGCCACCGGGCCTGGCGTCGCGCACCAGCACGTCCATGACCTCGCCCATGAAGCGCAGCATGGGTACCGCACGCCAGTAGGGCAGGCGGGTTGGGCCGACCACTGCGAGCACGCCAATGGTGTCCTCCCCTTCGCCGTAGCGCGTGAGGATGACCGCCGTCTCCCGCAGTTGCTCGAGCTCGTGCTCCGCGCCGATGATGACCTGCACCCCGGCTCCGGCCAGTGCCTGCGCGAGCAGCTTGCCGAGCAGGTGCTGGTGCTCGAACACCTCCACCACCGGGCGCAGCTTCTCGCTGAGCGCAAACTCTGGCTGGCCCAACACGTAGCTCAAGCCCTGGTAGTAGACCGCCTCAAGAGCCTGCTCATCCGCCTGTTGCAAGAGGTGCGCCGCCGCGGCCACGAACTGCGCCTCGGGCCCACAGGCCTTCCCAAGCTGGCGCTGGACCTGGGCTGCCGTGCGGCCATCCAGGAGCTGGTTGAGGCGCAGGGCAATCCGCGGCAGGTCGGCCTCGGCCAGCACGTCATCCGTGCGCACGAGCTGCTGGCGCACGCCCCCGGAGTGGAGCAGGAGGGCGAGCAAGACGAGCATCTCCTGGAGCTGGACCAGCTCGACGCGGCGCACCTTCGCCCGGGTCGAGAGGGGCGCCGAGACCACGGCCGCGGTCCGCAGGGCGTTGGCCAGGACCGAGGCGGCCAGGTGGGTCCAGCGGTCGACCTCGTACTCCACCTGGTGGAACTGGTGGCGGATCGTGCGCTGCTCGGCCAGCGGCGGGTCGTGCTCCTCCATCAGGCGCTCGACGTAGTAGCGGTAGCCCGTATCGCTCGGGACCCGGCCGGCCGAGGTGTGCGGCTGCCAGATGAAGCCGAGCTCCTCCAGGGCTGCCAGGTCGTTGCGGACGGTCGCGGAACTGACCTCGCTCTCGTATTTGCGCGCGATCAACTCCGAGGCGACCGGCGTGGAATGAACCACGTACTCCTCGATGACCCGCTTGAGGATCCGCTGGCGCCTGTTGGTAAGCTCTGGCACCCCTTCCATGACCCCACGACCTCACAGCACGGTTAGCACTCGCCTGGCAAGAGTGCTAATCCCGGTTAAACCAACGATAGCATCGGCTCCGGGGCGTGTCAAGCAAGGGCAGTGTGCGTGGGTTGGCTGCTTTCTGCCTTCTGCCTACTGGCCACTGGCCACGGGTCGATCAAACCGGGTCAGGTTGTTCTGCTGAATGAGGGTCAGCACTTTGTCCACGTAGCCAGGGTCGGTACTATAGCCCGCGGCCGCGACGCGCTGGACGAACACGGCCGGGTCGCTCACCCCCAGCGCCGCCTTGTAGCGCGGCTGCTCCAGGAGGAAGCGATGGTGGTCCCGCACGGACTCGCCCAGGTTGTTGTAGGCGCGGAAGACCTCCGTCACGCGCACATCCTGGCCGTCCAGCACCTCCGCGGTAGGCATCCACACCAGGCCCGCCGGGCCGATCTCGGTGTGGGCCTTGATGCCGAAGTAGTTGTTTGCCTCGCGGGCCAGGCGGCTCTCGCCCCAGCTCGACTCGAGGATCGCCTGGGCCACGGTGACCGAGGCCGGGATATGGGAGATGGCGCTGACCTCGCGGGCGGCGGCCCCCACCCGCTCGACGAAGCCCTGGCGCGAGCCGAACAGCTTGTCGACTGACACGCGGGGCTGGGGCTGCAAGGGCGCGAGCAGCGGCAAGCGGGGCACGGCGATCGCCTGGAGGCCCTGGAAAGCCACCCAGCCCTCCGCCAGCCGCCGCCCGTTCTGGTCGTAGGCCTCCACCTGCGCCCGCCCGTTGGCGGGGTCCTCTTGCTGGACGCGGAGCAGGCTGGCGGCCGGCAGCACCCGCAGCGCCGCGCCGGAGAGGGGCGAGGCCCAGAGCCGCAACTGGTCGAGGCTGCGCAGCCAGCGGCCAGGCTCCTGGGCGGGCACCACCTCCCACACGTGTACCCACCCCCGGCCCGCGGCGTACTCGACCTCCAGCCGATTCCGCCGGGCGCCCAGGACGTGCAAGAATTCCCAGGCGGGCACGCGCCCGCTTCGCGCGGCCTGGGGATCGGCGCTGAACCACAGGGCGACGGCCTCGGGCGGTTGGACCCACTCGGGCAGGAAGGGCAGCCGCGCGGCTTCCGGAGCCTCGGACGGAGGCAGCGGGGGATCAGCTCGCCCGGAGCCCTGCTGCTGCAGCGCGCGGGCCGCCACCTCCGGGCTGAGCTCGGCCTTATCTTCTGGCTGAAGCTGCTCTTGCGCGAAACCCGACAGCGGCGCCGCGCGAGCCGGTGGGGGGGGCGGGACGGAGGGCAGCCGCGGCCAGACCAGCGTCGCCAGCAGCACGATCCCCAGGGCCAGCATGCCCGGCCTGCGCTGCACCAGCGCCAGGGCTAGCGCGTGCTGGTGCCTGCACCAGCCGGCTGCTCGGGATAGCCCGAGCGGTCGAAACCCAAACACGGGGCGCATTATTCGGATTGCCAGCAGGGTTGTCAAGGCCCTGCCCAGCGCTGAGCCTGGCCCGGACGCCTTCGGTCGCAGCCGGGCGCGGGCTGCCGCGCGGAGTCGAGCTGCCGCGGAGCGCATCTCTCCACCTCCTCGGTCCGGATCGGGCGCCAAGCATGACCTTCGGGGGACGGGTGGCGCCACCTCCCCCAGGGTGGTCTTGCCGCCTACCCCCCGGGGTAGGCAGCAAGGCGATGGTCCTGGCGACTTTCCTTTGACCTTCGATAGTAGTTAGGACGAGACGAAGTACTCGGGTCTTCCAAACTTCCTGGCAGCAGAGGCGCTGACGGACCGGGTGCAGTTGTTAGAACGTGCCGCCGACCGCGTTCGGGACGTGCGGCCAGTCCTCAGTCCTGCTGGTGCTGGACGTGCAATACGTCGAGGCGGGTTGGAGGGTTGAAGCGGGTTGGAGGTTGGAGGTTGGAGGTTGGATCCAACCTCCAACCTCCAACCTCCAACCTCCAACCTCCTCCAACCTCCAACCTCGAGCGAGGAGCTATGCCGCGACACACGAGCCGACGCCTGGTCACCTTCGCGGTGATGGTCGCCACCTTCCTGGTGGCCATGGACACCCTGGTGATGGGCACGGCCATGCCCACCGTCATCGGCACGCTGGGCGGCCTGGCGCTCTATAGCTGGGTCTTCTCCGCCTACTTGCTGACCAGCACCGTCACCGTGCCGGTCTATGGGAAGCTGGCCGACCTGTACGGCCGCAAGCCGGTGTTCCTCGCGGGGTCGGCCATCTTCCTGCTGGGCTCGGCCCTGTCGGGCACCTCCCAGAGCATGGAGCAGTTGGTCCTGTTCCGCGCCCTCCAGGGCCTGGGCGGCGGGGCGGTGCTGCCCATCACCGTGACCATTATTGGTGACATCTTCCCGCTGGAGCAGCGGGCGCGGGTGACTGGCCTCTTCGCCGGCATCTGGGGCATCTCCAGCATCCTGGGGCCAGCCCTGGGCGGGTTCATCACCGACCACCTGGGCTGGCGCTGGGTGTTCTACATCAACCTGCCCGCGGGGGCCGCGGCCATGGTCCTGCTCTGGCTGACCTTGCACGAGGACCTGCAGCCCCGCCGCCACCGCATCGACTTCACGGGCGCGGCCACGCTGACCGCGGCGGTGAGCGCGCTCATGCTCGGGCTCCAGTTGGGCGGGCACGGCTACGCCTGGACCTCCTGGCCCGTCCTGGGGCTGCTGGGCGGGGCGCTGGCGCTGCTGGCCGCCTTCGTGTTTGCCGAGTTTCGCGCCGCCGAGCCGCTGCTGCCGCCCGCCCTGCTGCGCAACTACGTCATCGCCCCGGCGAGCGCTGCCGGCTTCCTGTTCGGCGCGGCGCTGTTCGGGGTCACCTCCTTTGTCCCGGCCTACGTGCAGGGCGTCCTGGGCGGCAGCGCTTCCACGGCCGGCCTGGTCCTGGCGCCGATGTCGCTGGCGTGGACCATCGGCAGCACCGTGGCCGGACGCCTGCTCCTGGGCCTGGGCTACCGCGCCATGGGCTCGGCCGGCGCGGGCCTGATCCTGCTCGGGACGATGCTGCTGGCCGGCCTGGGCGAGACGACCCCCCTGCTCCAGGTGGTGGGCGCCATGGCTATCGTCGGCCTCGGATTGGGCTTCAACTCCGTCTCGGTCACCATCGCCGTCCAGAACGCCGTGGCCTGGAACCAGCGGGGTACGGCCACCTCCTCCAACCAGTTCTTCCGCTCCATCGGCGGCACGCTGGGGGTAAGCCTGGTGGGCGCAGTCTTCACCGCCGCCCTGGCTGCCCGCCTGGCCGGGCTCGGTCTGGAGGGCGAGGCCTTCGCCAGCGCCAACACCCTCCTGGACCCCGTGGCCCGCTCCAGCCTCGCCCCGGCCGCGCTCCCCGCCCTGCGCACCGCCCTCGCTCAGGCCCTGCACACCGTCTTCCTGGCCAACGTCGCCGTCGCCGCCCTCGGCCTGGTGGCCGCGCTGCAGCTCCCCGGCGGCCGCGCCGAGGCCCACGCCTGGCGGGAGGAGGCGCCGGGCGCGCCGGCCGAGCAGGTCGAGCAGGTGGCCGCGCGGCGGTAGCGTAGTGGTCAAGCAGTCGCGGGTGGTCACTCATCGCGCTACTTCAAGCTGAAGTTGTACCGGCGCAGAATCACTCCCAGAAGCGGCCGACTCCGTCGCGCCCACCATCGCCAGCCCCGGCCCGGTCAGGTCGACAAGTTTCAGCGCACGGCTTGGCGTGATGAGGGCCAGCGTGCGAGCGGCGAGTTGGCTCTCCAGCACCAGATTCACACCCGGATTGCGGCCGAATGTCTCGATGAACGCGCCTTCGATGGTTTCAGCCGCGTACAGCACGCCGAAACGCTGGCGCGGGTCATCGAATCGATGCTGGCGTTTCTGTGCAAAGTGCAGCGGCGTGTGGTTCGTCGGGTGAAGGCGGTACCATGTGAGTTGCACTCGCGCGAGAGGCAAGCTGCGTGTGGCGAGGTCGCCAGGTGGGTGAGGAACCTCGAACGTGATGGCCGGACCTACGCGGCGCCGTGCTGGCCGTACGCCGTGGCCGCGCGAATGACCGGAGCGACCTCACCGCGACGGAGCAAGTCCAGCGGGGTTCTATCACCCAGGCGACTATTCGGCGCCACGACGAAGGCGATGAACGCCCAGGGATCCTCCTCGGCCAGGGCGGCCCGCACCTGGCGCAGGCTCGGTAGCACGCGCCTCTCATGGAACTGCCAGGAGGGGAAGAGGTAACTGCCGCGTCCTGTGGGCACACCGACGAGCCGCCCCGCTGCGCGCGCCTTTGCCACAGCCTGGCGGCTCACGTGGAGAAGATCGGCGACCTCTGCCACGCTGAGCGGTCGTCCCTCGGCGTGGAGCAGGCGCTCGCGATCGCGCACCCAGCGCAGGCGGGCATCCGCCAATGGGTCTGCCTCCTCCATGCAGGCCAGGACGGATGGGTCCTCCAGCATGCGCAAGAGCGCTGCAAAGTCGGACCGCTCCCCGGCAGCTTCGCCGGCCGTGCGGCGGTCGAGATGCGTAGTCACCTCCGCCAGCGCGGACAGAGCCCGTGCCAGCAGCGCTCCCACGACGGGTTCATGGCTCAGCCGCAGCAGGCGCGCTGTGGCTTCCAGCGCGCCACGAGGCGCCTTTTTCGCGACGTCCGTGAGTTCCTCGTAGGCGACGCTCATAGGTCCCTCCTGGTTGACATCCCTATTCTTTCTCGATGGTGTCAACCATGTCAACCAGCGAGGGACCCGGGCCGCCGATACGCATCTGGTGCGTCGCGGCGATGGTCGCGGCGATGATCGTGGCCTTGCCCGACCACGACACGGCCTCGATCAGCCGACCCCGCCTCGGCGCAGGACCCCGAACTGGACAAGCGTGCTTGCAAGCAGATGTGGATGCCCCAGCCAGAGGGGCCGCCAGGCGCGCCGGCCGAGATGGCCGAGCAGGCAGCCGCGCGGCGGTAGGAGTGCGCGCCGGCACTGAAAGACAGAATGGCCGAGAAGTGCTATCCTCCGAGCATGGCAGTGAGCCGGAAAAAGACCACCGTTTACCTCGACCCTGAACTGCTTCATGCGGTCAAGGTGCTGGCCGCGAGCACCGGTCGGCACGACTACGAGATCCTCGAGGCTGCGCTGCGCCAATACCTGGGCGCGCCGCAGGCAGAGGCGAGTCGGCAGGCGTTACGCCAACTCCTCGGTCAACTGGGCGCCCAGACCAGCTTGAGCGAGGAGGAGGAGGTGTTGGACCTGGCCTATGCCGAGCTCCACGCCGCTCGCCAGGCACGCCGCCAGAACTGAATGCTCCGAGCAGTCCTCGACCCCGGGGTGTTGGTAGCAGCGGCGATCACACCGCGTGGTGTGTGCGGACAGGTGCTCCAGAGAGCACTGGAGTGTCCACTTCGAGGGCACACTCTCTCTAGACGCCCCCGGCCCTTGTTCCTGCTCTACGCCCATCGGGCAGGCCCCAACCGGTCAATGATCTCGCGCCTCATCTACACCTGTTAGGAGTAAGATTGCTACTACACGCGCAACTCCTACCGTCGATCTTCAAGGGGGCTCCACCATGAGCGAGACGTACCCCAGGCTGCGGGTGGCGGCTGTGCAGGCCGCGCCGGTGTTTCTGGACCGCGAGGCGACGACCCGCAAGGCGTGCGACCTGATCCTGGAGGCGGGCGCCAACGGGGCGCGCTTCATCGTCTTCCCGGAGTGCTTCATCCCTGCGTTCCCCTACTGGTTCGACTTCTACCCCGCCAGCGACCCCATCTGCCAGCGCGCCAATCGCGCCCTGTTCGCCAACTCGGTCGAGGTTCCCAGTCCCACCACCGACCGCCTGGCCTCGGCCGCGCGGCAGGCGGGCGCCTACGTGGTGATGGGCCTCAACGAGCGCCGCGCCGAGATCATGGGCACCATGTACAACGCCCAGCTCTTCCTCGGGCCGGACGGGCGCCTCATCGGCAAGCGGCGCAAGGTCATGCCGACCATGTGCGAGCGTCTGGTCCACGGCATGGGCGACGGCACCGGCCTGGCCGTCTTCCCGAGCGAGTTCGGCCCGATGGGCGGGCTGATCTGCGGTGAGAACGGGAACCCGCTGTTCAAGTTCGTCCTGGCCGCCCAGGGCGAGCGCCTGCACGCCGCCGGCTGGCCGGCCAAGACGAGCAGCAACTTCGCCCGGGGCATCGAGAACATGGTCCTGCGCGCGCGGTGCTGCTCGATGGAGGCCAACAGCTTCGGCGTCCACGCGGCCGGCATCTTCAGCGCCGAGATGTGCGACCTGCTGGAGCTGAATGAGGCGGTGCGCAAGGACCTGCGCCCGGGTGGCGGCTCGTGCGTGGTCGGCCCGAGCGGCGAGTTGATCGCCGGGCCGGCCGGTGGCGAGGAGATGATCCTGTACGCCGAGGTCGACCTGGGCGACATCGTGGCTGCCAAGCTGCGCCAGGACTTCACCGGGCATTACAATCGCTTCGACCTCATCGGCGTCACCCTGAACGCCGCGCCGGCCCTGCCGCTGCGCATCATCTCGGCGCCGGCCAGCGTGGGCGGGGTGCCCGAGGGGCCCGGCAGCGCCGAGGCGCGCACCGCGGCCGAGGCAGGCTGAGAA
The DNA here is from genome assembly GCA_016210245.1 of Chloroflexota bacterium. GTDB lineage: Bacteria > Chloroflexota > UBA6077 > UBA6077 > JACQUR01 > JACQUR01. The sequence continues at coordinate 1,974 of JACQUR010000172.1, read as the reverse complement.
CAGCTACAACCCCAACCCAGGTCCACAGTCGACAGTCGACAGGCGACAGTTCACAGTCCGCCGGGGCCCTGTCGACGGTGAACTGTCGACTGTCGACTCCGTAGAGGAGAGGAGTGCTATGACGCGCGTTGCCCTACCGACCAACGACGGCCACAGCCTGGCCCACTTCGGGGTCGCCCGAACCTACGCCATTTACGAGGTGGAGGCTGGACGCGTGGCCCATCGACAGGAGCGAGCCAACCCGGACCCGGACCACCAGGCGCCCAACCACCACAAGCTGGTGCTGGACCAGGTGCGGGACTGCCAGGTCGTGATCGCCGAGCACATGGGGCCACCGATGGTCCGCTCGCTGCAGCACCTGGGCATTCGCGTGCTGCGTGCCCCGTCCCTGAGCCTCGCGGAGAGCGTCCAGGCATACCTGCGTGACCCCGACAGCCTGCGCGACTTCTCGGTCCAGGAGGCGGCGCCTCCCCCCGGCCACGCGCCGCACGGCGACCACGATGAGCACGATGGACACTGCGAGGCGTAGCGTCACCTGAGGGGTGCTGTCCGAGCCGCTCATCCTTCGACAGGCTCAGGATGAGCGGCTCGGACACATGCTGTGTGCCAGCCCCCACGATGAGAACGCTGCGGGCATCCTTCGACAGGCTCAGGATGAGCGGCTCGGACACAACCTTATCCTCCAGTCAGGAGTGGATTCGTGAAGGTCATCGACTTCCAGCACCACTACGTGCCGTTGGCGCTGGCGGAGCGCTACGGGTACCAGCGCGGGAAGAAGGGCGAGTTCATGCGCGGGGGCCTCCGGGCGGCCACCATCCACGATCGCCTGGTCGACCTGGACTGGCAGGTACGCGACATGGACGCCGGCCACATCGACCTCGCCGTGCTCTCGTGCGTCGTCGGCTGGGATGCCCCGCTGGCCGACTGCCAGCTCATCAACGACGAACTGGCCCGAGTGGAGCAGGCGTACCCCGGGCGCTTCCTGGGCCTGGCCAACGTGCCCATCCAGGAGGGCGAGCCCGGCCTGGCCGAGCTGGAGCGCGCGGTGCGAGCGCTGGGCCTGCGCGGCGCCGCCATCACCTCCCAGGTGACGGGCAAGCCGCTGGACGCGCCGGGGCTCGGCGACTTCTATCGCGCCGCCCAGGAGCTGGACGTGCCCATCTTCGTCCACCCGGCCGCGCTGCCGGAGGGGTACGAGTGGACGCGCGACTACGACCTCGGGCGCATCCTGGGCCGCGAGCTCGACCTGGTGGTGGCGACCACCCGGCTCATCGTCGGCGGCGTGCTGGACGCGTTCCCACGGCTGCGGTTCGTGATCGCGCACTTTGGCGGGGGCGTCGCCGCGGTCAAGGAACGGCTCGTGGCCAAGGAGTTCCGTTTCGGCACTCTGAAGCGTCCGTTCGAGGCCTACTTCTCGCAGCTCGCCTTCGACACCGCGGGCTTCGAGGGCGCGCCCGGGGCGCTCACCGCCGCGCTCACCGGCATCAAGCCCGCGCAACTGGTCTTCGCCACCGACTACCCCCAGGACTTCACCGGAGTGCAGACCGACAGCGGCAAGGGCCCCGCGGCGATGGCCGACTACGTGGAACTGTTCCGCCAGTTGCCCTGCAGCGACGAGGAGAAGGCGTGGATGCTCGGCGGGCACGCCGCCGAGCTGCTCAAGCTGGAGCAACAGCCCCACCGCCACATTGGGTGGGCCTAGCGGTCTGCAGCGCATGGGGTCGGCACCACACAACCATCCGATGACTGCCGACTGCCGACTGCCGACCGCCTACTGCCGACCGGGCGTGACCACCTTCTGTGCCGGCGGTCGCTGAACCGTAGGGGGCGACGGCTCTGTCGCCCCGCCGCCCCGAGGGCGGCAGAGCGTGGTGGCCTGAGCCGTAGGGGGCGACGGCCCTGTCGCCCCGCCGCCCCGAGGGCGGCAGAGCGTGGTGGCCTGAACCGTAGGGGGCGACGGCCCTGTCGCCCCGC
>JACQUR010000190.1 GCA_016210245.1 Chloroflexota bacterium | reverse complement strand
GGTGGTGGGCGGCAACCTGGCCAAGGTGCTGTCCTGGTACGACAACGAGTGGGGCTACGCCTGCCGCCTGGCCGACCTGGCCGCCCTGGTCTCGGCCAAGCTGCCCGCGGCCGCGCGGGCGTAGTGCTGAGTCCTGAGTGCTGAGTCCTGAGTCCTGAGTGAGGACGCGTACCCTCACTCAGGACTCAGGACTCAGCACTCAGGACTCGGCGCTCAGGACTCAGCACTATGAACAAGAAGACCGTCCGCGAGGTCGATCCCACGGGCAAGCGGGTGCTGGTGCGGGTCGACTTCAATGTGCCGATCGAGGGCGCCACTGGCCAGGTCCTGGATAACACTCGCATCCGCGCCGCGTTGCCCACTATCCGCTACCTCCAGGAGCGCGGGGCGAAGGTCATCCTCATGTCGCACCTGGGGCGGCCCAGGGGCAAGCCCACCCCGACCTACAGCTTGCGCCCGGTGGCGGCCGAGTTGAGCCGACTGCTCGGCCAGCCGGTTGCCTTTGCCGAGGACTGCGTTGGCCCGCCGGCCGCCCAGGTGGTGCAGGCGCTCCAGCCCGGCCAGGTGGCGTTGCTGGAGAACCTGCGCTTCCATGCTGAGGAGGAGGCGAACGACGCAACCTTTGCCGCCCAGCTCGCCGCCCTGGGCGACCTGTACGTCAACGACGCCTTTGGCACAGCCCACCGTGCCCACGCCTCCACCGCGGCCATCGCCCAGGACCTGCCAGCCGTGGCCGGCCTGCTCATGGAGAAGGAACTGGACGCGCTGGGCTCGTTGCTGGAGTCGCCCCGCCGACCTTTCCTCGCCCTCATCGGCGGGGCCAAGGTCTCCACCAAGCTGGCCGTGCTACAGAACTTGCTGGACAGGGTGGACACACTGGCCATCGGCGGCGGCATGGCCAACACGTTCCTGCTGGCGCGCGGCCTGAAGGTGGGCAAGTCGCTGGCGGAGCCCGACCTGGTCCCCGACGCCCGGGCCATCGAGCAACGAGCCAGTGACCTGGGCAAGGAGGTGCTGCTGCCCACCGACGTGCTGGTGGCCGAAGCCGTCTCGCCCGGCGCCCGAGCGTGGATCGCGCCGGTCGACCAGGTGCCTGAAAGTGCAGCCATCGTCGACGTGGGCCCGAAGACGGTGGGCGAGTACGAAGCATGCATCATGCGCGCGGGCACGGTGCTGTGGAACGGGCCGCTGGGGGTCTTCGAGATCCCGGAGTTTGCCGCCGGCACTCAGGCCATCGCTCGGGCACTGGCCACCTCGACTGCCGCCACCGTGGTGGGCGGCGGCGAATCGGTGGCCGCGGTCGAGCAGCTCGGCCTGGCCGATCGAATGGCCCACGTGTCCACCGGCGGCGGCGCCACGCTCGAGTTCCTCGAGGGGCGCGAGTTGCCCGGCGTAGCCGTGCTGGAGGACAGGGGCCAGGGGCTCTCCGGGTTGGAGGTTGGAGTTCGCTCCAACCTCCAACCTCCAACCCGTCACGAGGAGTGAGGCATGCGACAACCGATCATTGCCGCTAACTGGAAGATGCACAATACGGTGGCCGAGGGGATGGCGCTGGTGGAGACCATGATGCCCGACCTGCAGACCCTCGACCGGGTGGAGCGGGTGCTGTGCCCGCCCTTCACCGCGCTCTACCCTGTTTGGGAGCGCCTGCGCGGCACGGGCGTGGCGCTGGGGGCGCAGAACGTCTACCCCGCGCCCAGGGGGGCCTACACGGGCGAGATCAGCCCGGCTATGCTGGCCGAGCTGGTGGAGTACGTGATCGTCGGCCACTCGGAGCGGCGCCAGTATTTCCACGAAAGCGACGAGTTTGTCAACCGCAAGCTCGCGGCCGCGCGCGAATTCCGCTTGCGCCCGATCCTGTGCGTGGGCGAGAACCTGGAGCAGAACGAGGCGGGCCAGACGCTCGAGGTCATCGAGCGCCAGCTCCGCGGCGCTCTGGCCGGGCTCGACGCGCTGCCCGGGCTGGTCATCGCCTACGAGCCGATATGGGCCATTGGCACGGGCCGCCCGGCCACCCCCGAAGGAGCCAACCAGGTCATCGGCGCCATTCGCCGCCTGGCTGCCGACCTGCTCGGCCAGGCGACGGCGCGCGACCTGCGCATCCAGTACGGGGGCAGCGTGAGCCCGGACAACTTCGCCGCCTTCATCAGCCAGCCCGAGATCGACGGCGCGCTGGTCGGGGGCGCCAGCCTGAAGGGGCCATCGTTCCTCGAGATCGTGCGCCAGGCGGCAACAGCGAAGGGATAGGTTCAGGAGGAGTTCAGATTTGAGATTTGAGAGTGCAGATTTCAATCTGCACTCTGCAATCTCAAATCTGAACTCCTCCTCAGACGCTACCCAGCAGCCGCAGGATGAGCAGGATCAACAGGATGGCAACCAGGACGTAGATCAACCAGTACATACTGCGCTCCTCCCCAGGACTGAGGACTGAGTGCCGAGGACCGAGTGCTGGAGCACCGGGGAGCCGGCGCTCGGCCCTCACGCCGGGCAGTGCATGCCGCATGCCCTTCCTTGACCGGGCGCGCGGTAGCCGATCCTCAGCACTCAGCACTCAGCACTCAGGACTCAGGACTCAGGACTCAGGACTCAGGACTCAGCACTGAAGAGGGCGATGGGCACGCTCTACGTGGTCGGGACTCCCATTGGCAACCTGGAAGACATCACCCTGCGGGCGCTACGAGTGCTGCGCGAGGTGCAGCTCATCGCCGCCGAGGACACCCGCACCACCCGCAAGCTGCTCCAGGCAAACGAGATTACCACTCCGCTGACCAGCTTCCACGACTTCACCGGGCCTGGGAAGGTCCAGCGCCTGGTCGAGCGGCTCCAGGAGATCGATATCGCCCTGGTCTCCGAGGCGGGCATGCCCGGCATCTCCGATCCCGGGTACCCCCTGATCCGACAGGCGATCGACGCGGGGGTGCGGGTGGTGCCGATCCCCGGGCCGTCCGCTGTCCTGGCGGCGCTGGTGGCCTCGGGCCTGCCCATGCACGCCTTCTGCTTCCTCGGCTTTCTGCCGCGCAAGCCCGGGCCGCGGCGGCGGCTCCTGGAACGGGTGGCCGGGGAGGCCGCCACCCTGGTGCTATTCGAGGCCCCCCACCGCCTGCTCGCCAGCCTGGGCGCGCTCCAGGAGGTGCTGGGCGACCGCCCGGCGGTGGCGGCGCGCGAGCTGACCAAGGTACACGAAGAGTTCGTGCGCGGGCCGCTCTCCGAGCTGCACGCGCACTTCACCGCCCACCCGCCACGCGGTGAGTTCACCCTGGTGGTAGCCGGTGCGGACTCGGCGGGTGTGCTAGAATGACGCCACCTGCCACGGCTGCGCTGATCGATACCCACGCCCACCTGATGGACCCGCGCTTCGAGGCCGATCTGGACCAGGTGCTGGAACGGGCATGGGAAGCCGGGCTGCGGGCAATCGTGTGCGTAGGGTACGATCTGGACAGTAGCCGCAGGGCCGTGGCGCTGGCGGGGGCGTACGCGGGCGTCTTCGCGGCGGTCGGGATTCATCCGAATTACGTCGCTCAAGCGGGGCCGGACGACATGCGGCAGATCGCGGCGCTGGCCGAGGCGCCGCGGGTGGTCGGGATCGGAGAGACGGGACTGGACAACTACCGCGCCTTCTCATCGCCGCAACTTCAGGAGGCGTACCTGCTGCGCCACCTCGAGCTGGCGGCCGAGCGCCAGTTGCCCGTGGTGGTCCACAATCGGGAGGCCTCGGCGCGGCTGGGCGAGGTGCTGGCTGGCTGGGCACAAGGAGCAGCCGGGCGCGGCGGCGTGCTACACTGTTTTTCTGGCGACCGGTTGATGCTGGAGCGCTGTGTCGCGGCCAGCTTCTACCTGTCGTTCGCAGGGCCGCTGACGTTCAAGCACGTTGGCTGGCTGGCGGAGGCGGCGCGCGAGGTCCCCGCCGAGCGGATGGTGGTGGAGACGGATGCGCCCTACCTGGCTCCCGTGCCGGTTCGGGGTCGGCGCAACGAGCCGGCCTTCGTGGCCCATACCGCCAGGCGGCTGGCCGAGCTGCGCGGGGAGCCTTTCCATCAAGTTGCCGAGGCCACCAGCCGGAACGCCATGAGGCTGTTCCCGGGGTTGCGAGAAACGCTACGGAGTTGACAGTTGGCAGTCAGCAGTTGGCAGTCGGCAGTCGGCAGTCGGCAGTCGAAAGAAGTACCGCAACCCTTCGACTGTCGACTGTCGACTGTCAATTGTTAACTTCGCTCAGCAGTGAGGAAGAGGCCTTGACGGCTACAGTATCAACGTTCGCCCTGGTGCAGCCGGAACTCGCCCTGGTGGAGGAGGCGCTGGCGGCGACGGCGCGGACCGAAGACCCCATTGTCGCCCCGATTCTCTCGCTGGTCCTGCCCGGGAGCGGCAAGCGGCTGCGGCCGGCGCTGGCGCTGCTCGCCGCCAGGCTCGGGCGCTACCCGGGAGAAACGGCGATCCACATGGCGGTTGGGGTGGAGTTGCTGCACGCGGCCAGCCTGGTCCACGACGACGTGGTGGACGAGACCGACCGCCGCCGGGGCGAGGCCACCCTGTTCACGCGAGTGGGCAATGCTGTCGCCGTGCTGGTGGGCGACTACCTCTTCTCCCAGTCGGCCGCGCGCTGCGTAGCGACCGGCGATCTGCGGGTGATCGGACTGTTCGCAGAGACTCTGGGCAGCATGGCCCGGGGCCAGATCGAGGAGGCGTCGCGCGAGAGCGATGCCCACCTCAGCCTGACGCGCGAGGCGTACTACCAGACCATCTGGGCCAAGACAGCCTCGCTGTTCGTGCTCGCCTGCCAGGGAGGCGCCATCTTGAGCCGGATCCCCGAGCCGCAGGTCCAGGCGCTGCGGACCTACGGCGAGAAGCTGGGCCTGGCCTTTCAGGTGGTCGACGACATCCTCGACTTCGTGGGCGACGAGCGGGCGCTCGGCAAGCCGGTGGGCAGCGATCTGCGCCAGGGCGTCATCACCCTGCCAGTCATCTACCTGCGCGACGAGTTGAAGGATGGCGCGTTCCGACGAACGTTCGAGCAGCGGGCCGTGGAGGAGCTGGTGCAACTGGTGCGCGAGAGCGAGGCAGTGGAGCGGTGCCGCGCCGAAGCCGCGGCGCTGGCGCGCGAGAGCCGCGAGGTGCTGCGGGCGCTCGACCCCAGCCCCTGCCGCGACGCCCTGGAGGCGCTGACCCACTACGTGGTCCACCGACTCCGGTGATTTCGGATTTCGGATTTCGGATTTCGGATTGAGGACGGGGATCCGGACCGACCTCAATCCGAAATCCGAAATCCGAAATCCGAAATC
>JACQUR010000196.1 GCA_016210245.1 Chloroflexota bacterium | reverse complement strand
GCCCGTCTTGGGTTTCACGCGGGTTGCTTCTCGGGTTCGCTTGGCAGCGGACGGAGCAAGTACTCCAGCACCTCCGCTTGCATCCGCTCGATCTCCAGACGGTAGCCGCTCGCCACCGCTTCGAACTCCTTCGGCCGAGCGGTCTGGCGCATGTCCGCCAACCAGCGCTGAAAGTGCGAAATGCGCTCCTGCGTTACCCTCAGTTCCTCATCGTTGGCGATCATGGTAGATTTCTTTCCTTCGCCACCTCGCCCATCTGCGCCAGGCACTTCTTGCGGACTGCGGATTCAGGACTGCGAAATCCGCAGTCCGACATTCGAAATCCGAAATCCGACATCGCGACGCGTGGCCAGGACTCAACCACTGGAGGACTTGCGCGCTACTCGCCGCCGGCTCTCGTGCCGCTCCTCTTCATCGAGCCGCTCCCTTATGAGCTCGCTCAGTAGCGCCTCTTTCCCCTTGTGTCGCCGGCGGGCCAGGACCTGGAGGCGTCGTAGCGTTGTCTCATCCAGGTGGATGACCACAGGGGTAGTGGCCGGTCGCGGGGGCGGTAGCTCCTCAGGGGCGAGTGGCTCCGCCTGGCTCCACAGGGCGTCGCTCAACTCGTGGCTGGCCCAGAAGGCGTGCTCCTCGGCTTCGTCCCTGAACTCCGGGATCTCCTCGAGCCGACGGATAGTTGTGAGTCCCTTCTTGCGGCTGCTGCTCATTTCCGCCTCCGCCTGTAGCGGCCTCGCTCGCGGGCAGTCGCGTCTCGTGCGGTGACTACTCGCCTCTGTCCTGTCCGATGCGTGAATACCACGAACAGGACCCGGCCTGCCAACGTCGCGCCGAGCACCGCTCGGCGGTGCTCGCCGCATACCCGATAGGCTGGCGCAGGAACCCGCCTCGGGTCCAGCAGCGCTTCCTGGGCCTCCTCGGGGCTGACGCCATGCTCGGCGACATGCCGGAGGTTGCCCTCATCCCAGTCAAACATGCGCGCTGCGCTGCATCTATTCTACTGCAATGGGAACTGTCTCCTGCTCCGCCACTGCACGCGCATAGTCCAGCGCCGCGCGGATGTCCTCCTCCGCGACCTCGTATTGGCGCGCCACCTCGCTCGGGCTCAGGCCAGCGCTCAAGCTGCCCAGGACCAACGACACAGGAATTCTGCTCCCTTTGATGATTGGCCGTCCAGGATGGATCGCGTCATCCACGACGATCCGCGGCGCCACTTCCACTTCGGCCACCACAACCTGGCGGATTGCGGATTGCGGATTGCGATCTGGGGCTGCAGACTGCGAAATGCGCATCGGGAGTCGTCGCACTCTCAAATCCCCAATCCCCAATCCGCAATCCGCAATACCTCGCCTCGCCTCGCTAGCCCAGCAGTTCGGATACCTCCAGCATCCGGTCCGGGAACGCACCCGGGGCGATTCGCTCCCCGCGGTGGGCTACCTGCACCGTGCGATACTCGCCTTGCTCCGGGTCGCAGAAGACGCTCAGGGCATCCCGCTTCATGTCCAGCAGCCAGACCTCCGGGATGCGTGCTCGCGCGTAGTGGGGGACTTTCACTCGGCGGTCCCGAGCCGCGGAGGTGTCGGCCACCTCCACGACCAGCAGCACGTCGTCGGGCCCGGGGTGGGCGAAGCGATAGCCGTCCTCCCGCCGCCGTAGCAGCATCAGGTCGGGGACCGGCTCCGAGTAGGCGCTGAGGCGGGCTGGATTCTGCGCCCGTACGTGCGCCACGTCGCCCAAGGTCCGCCTGAACAGCTCGGTGATCCCGTCTACACGCCAGGCATGCCATGGCCCGATGGGCGGCATCTCGACAATCTCCCCGTCGATCAGCTCTACCCGCTCGTCCTCGTCCAGAATCCCAGCCCGGGCCATGGCGTGGTAGTCGTCAACGGTGAACTTGCGGTGCGGCAGCGGCACGGTCATCTGAGTCATTTCGGATTTCGAATTGCGGATTGTCGATAGCGTCTTGATCAGGGGAGGTGAGGTCGCACGGTGGCGGCTTCCTCAGGTTCCAGGAGGAGCACGAGATTCTCGGCCTGCTCGACGTAGAGGGCGAAACGGGAGAGGATGTCGCGCCCGAGCAGAGACGGGATCGGAAGGCGCTCGGGCGGCGCCTCAAGGACTGTAAAGGCAAGGGGCGTGGAGAAGCTCTCGAGGGTGAGGACCGCGTCGATGACTCTGGTCTCCATGTGCCCGCCCATGCCTGTGCTTGCCTGGCCCCTGGGTAGCGTCGTGAGGTCAACGCCCAGCCGTCTGCTGAAGCGGAGGGCATCGAGCGGCGCGAGAATGGTGCGATCGGCGCCGGTATCGACCAGCAGTTCCACGGCAAAGCTTCGGTTGGGGACGGCGGAGAAGCGCAGCACCGCGTGAACAAACGGGCGCTGCCGAGGCCCGGCGGTCGAGAAGTATCCTCGGATCATAGGGGCAGGATGAGGAGGTCATCCCTGGCGGTCACACGCCGGATGAGAGCGTGTTCGCTGGGCACGCCAAGCTCATCCAGGGTGGCAAGCAGGCGCTCGAAGTCCGGGTCAGCCCCAACGATCTCCTGGTTGAACACCGCCACCCACTGCTCCGGGTACTGCTGCAGCAACTGCTCACGATGGGCCTCGTAATACTCGACATCCCTTCTGAATCGTCGAAGCTCCGGCAAGGTTTCCTGCATCTTGCGTGGACCCCCGTGCGAATTTCGGATTTCGGATTTCGGATTTCGAATTGCGGATTCCGGATCTGTCGTCGGCCCCGGTCCCCAAATTCGCAATTCGCAATCCGAAATTCGAAATCCGAAAATCCCCTGCGCCTACTCGCGTGTAGCCTGAGCCTTTGCAAGGTCGATGAGCAGGCGTAGCGCCCGGTTCACTGCCTCGGAGTCGCGGAACACCGCAGCCACGTCCGGTTCGAGCAGCACCACGTTCGTTCCCTGGCGGTAGCGTTCGTAGTACCTCCCCCGGATTCCTCCGCGAAGGTCGTACTCCGCCGCCATTTCGTCCGCCTCCGGTCTACTCTCCTGACTCATACGCCCTCCGCTCCCGCGGCATCGCTTCCCTGGCGCCGGTGACGCGAATCGCATTCCCCCGGTCAGCATGCCAGACGATGATCACCCAGCCCTTCCACCCGGATTGCCACGTCAGTCATCGTGGGTCGTCGTCTCTCCAACCGTGCTGAGCACTTGTCGGTAGAGGAGGTCATCGATCCAGAAGCCAGTGTGGGCTCGGAGCCGGTCCAACTCGGCCCTCAACGACGCGATCTTCGCTTCCCGCTTGGCGCGCATGAGTATCCCAATCACGCCCGTCTTTGCCAGGCCGAACACTTCGGCCAGTTGCCGCGCATCGGCCTCATCAAGTAGCACCAGGTCAGCGCCTTGCTCAACCGCGAGCGCGATGGCTTCGGCCTCTCCATCATCCAGGTAGCGCTGAAGGAGATGCACAAGGGACTGGTTCGTGGGTGCGACCACGTGCAGCCACCCTGCTCGCCGTGCGGCTTCGACCTCCGCTGCGCCGGGCCTACCGATGCCCTGCTCAACGACTTCCCTCCACACCGCCGGGGGGATCGTGATGTCCTGGTGGAAGTCTCTGAGCAACTCGAGCCGGCCGATCGCCGCCAGGTGAATGAGCGGCGAGGAGTCACTAGCCACCCCCGGCGTAGCCGCTGTCCTCCTCCATGTCCTCCTGCCTGTAGTGCCTTGGGATGCGTCGCTGCCCCAGCAGCTCCTCGAACTGCCAGCGGCTCATCTGCGCCAGCGCCCTGGCCTTGCCGAGCGAGAGCGCCCCGCGCGCATAGAGCGCCACTGCCAGCTCCTTCCGCAGCTCGCGGTCAACCTCGCCCGGTGGCAGCTTGAGCGCCTCGACGATCTCTTCGGGGACCTCTAGCACGCGCTTCACCATCTCATGCGCTTCCCTCTGGAGTTAGTCTACCTCATCCCAGCGGCGGACTACCCCCGGTATGGCGACTCCAGACCCGCAATCCGCAGTCCGCAATCCGCCATTCGACGCGGCCTTGAACTTGACTCACGAATCCTCACGAGATATGATGCCATGAGACAGGAGGAGGTACGATGCCGCTCGATGCTGCCATCCTGGACCGCGCGGGCATCAAGGCCTCGCCGGAGGAGTTGGAGCATCTGCTCGAGACGGTGCTCCTGGAGATGCTCCCCGCCGACCGAAGCCCCGCTCCGGGTCGAGAGCTGACCCACGAGGAGCTGGCCGTGCTCGAGGAGGCGGGCGTCTCCCTGGCGCCACCCGTGCTGGATGCCGACTCGCCCCTCGTACGCGCCGCGGCGGAGTACGCTGCGCTCCTGGGCTCCGCCCTCTCGGTGCGGGAGGCGGCAGCCCACCTGGGGATCGACCCCAGCCGAGTCCGCCAGCGTTTGCTGGCCCGCACCCTGTACGGCATCAAGCACGCCCACGAGTGGCGTCTGCCCAGGCTGCAGTTCACAGCGCAGGGCCTCGTGCCCGGCTTCGAGCGGGTCGCCCCGCACCTCATGGACGAGGACCCCATTGGTGCGGTGCGCTGGTTCAGCCTGCCGCACCCCGACCTCTCCCTGGGCGAGGACGACCAGCGGCCCATCTCTCCCCGCGAGTGGTTGGTCACGGGCCACGACCCCGAAGTCGTCGTGCAGTTGGCGAGGGACCTGCAGGACATTGCCTAAGCTCCCGCGTCCGCCGTCGGCGCGGGAACTCGCCGCCATCCCGCCGGACTGGAAGGTCGTCCCGGATGGCACGCTCCTGTTCCGCGTGTACTTCCAGGGCGGGGCGTATCCCGCGCCGTGGTACGGCTTCCGCTCCTACGGCCCAGCCGATACCCGCTTCGACCATCACGAACCGCCGCCTCACGTGCAGGGCCGAGGCATCCTCTACGCCGCCACCGCCCCGCGGACCTGTCTCGCCGAGGTGTTTCAGACGCGGCGCAGCATCAACACCTACAAGAGCGCGCCGTGGCTCGTCGGGTTCCGCCTGGCTCGCCGGGTCCGGCTGCTGGACCTTACCGGCCTGTGGTCGACCCGGGCCGGCGGGTCGATGGCCATCAACAGCGGGCCGCGGCCCCGGGCGAGGGAGTGGTCCAGGGCGCTGTACGAGGGGTATCCGGACGCGGAAGGGCTGTGGTACGGCTCGTCGATGTGCGGGAATGCCCCCGCGCTGGCCCTGTATGAAAGGGCGCAGGGCGCACTTCCCGGGGTGCCTGTCTTCCACCGCGCTCTCGCCGAACCCGCCTTGCTCGGCATGCTCGAGGCGTGCGCCCGCGAGCTCGGCTACGCGCTGGTTGTCCGCCCCCTGGCAACAGTCACCCGCACCACCGGCTAGCACAACCTGCCTCCGCCTCCGCACGAACTCACCCACATCCGCAAAGGTCTCCCTCGTTCCCCAAATCCCCACTCCGCAATCCCCACTCCGCAATTCGCAATCCGCAATTCGCAATCCGCAATCCCCACTCCGCAATCCGCAATCCGCAATCCCCACTCCGCAATCCGCAATTCGCAATCCCCAATCCGCAATCCGCAATCCGCCCTCACACCACATCGGCAAACGTCCTCTCCATCCTCCGGAAGTAGAACGCCCCGCTCACCAGCAGCACCACCGAAACCAGCGCCGAAACTGCGATCATTGGCCCGGGCGGGGCGCTGCCCAGCAGCGCCCAGCGAAACCCCTCCACCACGCCCACCATCGGGTTCAGGCCGTACAGGGTGCGCCAGGGCTCCGAGAGCAGGCTGCTGGGATAGGCCACCGGGGTGGCGAACAGCCAGAACTGGGTCAGGAAGGGCACGGTGTAGCGTACGTCGCGGTACTCCACGTTCAGCGCGGACAGCCACAGGCCAACCCCCAGGGCGGTCACCAGCGACAGCAGCAGAAAGGCGGGCAGCAGGGCCACCGCGGGCGTGGGCTGGATGCCGTAGTAGACCATCATCCCCAGCAGCACCACGAAGGCGATAGCGAAGTCGAACACTCCGGAGAGCGTGCTGGAGATGGGGATCACCAGCCGTGGGAAGTACACCTTCTTGATCAGGTTGGCGCTGCCCACCAGGCTGTTCGACGACTGGCCGAGCGCGGCAGCGAAGAAGCCCCAGGGCAGCAGGGCGGTGTAGCTGAAGATGGGATAGGGCAGCCCGTCCGAGGGCACCTTGGCCAGCCGCCCGAAGAACAGGCTGAACACCACCATGGTCATGACTGGCTGAATGATCGCCCACGCGGCACCCAGGGCGGTCTGCTTGTACCGCACCTTCACGTCCCGCCAGGTCAGGAAGTACAGCAGCTCGCGGTACTCCCACAGCTCGCCGAGCCGCAGCGCCACCCAGCCGCGTGACGGCTGGATGACGAGGGTCGGGATTGCGGATTGCGGATTGCGGATTGCGGATTGAGAGCTCATCGGATTGGGGCAACCGCCGATGCACGCCGATAG